>JAKCBU010000264.1:0-959 GCA_021839095.1 Pseudomonadota bacterium
TCTCTTGGAACGCAACGACCTCAAAAAGCTCGACACCGCGGGTAAGATCAACCGTATCGCCGAGAGCGCCTTGCGATATAACGATCTATTTCCTGAGATCGGCTATGCGGACTGCCTCGCGGGCATGGGTCCGGTACGCGATCCCGGTGAAAACCGGCCCGTATAAGCCTCGTTGCCACTGATGTAGCGAAAACCCGGATACCCAGTGGTCTCCGGGTTTTTGAGATTTCGGTGCCGCCCCGTATGTTCGTTTTCTTGCAAAACCGTCCGGGACGATTGTAAAGAAACCAACAAAACGCCTGACGACACCCCAATACTCGCTGTTAATCGTCATAATAACAATAAGTTGATAGAAACCCCCCAAACTGGCCCGAGTCTTGCAAGAAACGTACAGGAACCCCATCGCGTTAAGGAGAATGTCATGTTGGTATTAACGGAAAAGGCCATTGGCATCGTCAGAAACCTGCTTGCCGAAAATCCTGAAGCGAGCGGATTGCGGGTCGCGGTGACCGGAGGCGGCTGTTCTGGTTATCAATATGGAATGGGCCTGGAAGCCGAGGCCGGCGCCGAAGACACCGTGGTGGCGATAGAGGACGTGCCCGTTTACGTGGACAACGCCAGCGCGCCCCTGCTCCATGGAGTCGTCATCGACTATGTGGACGAACTCAGCGGCAGCGGTTTCCGTTTTGAAAACCCCAATGCCACCGGAACCTGCGGTTGCGGATCGTCATTCACCACGGGAGACGAGGCCGCAAACTCCTCGGCCTCCTCCTGCGGACATCGGAGCTAATGCCATGTGGGACTATACGGATAAAGTCAAAGATTACTTTTTCAACCCCAAGAATACCGGCGTCCTGGAAGAGGCCAACGCGGTCGGCGAAGTCGGTTCCATCAGCTGCGGGGACGCCCTGCGCCTGATGCTCAAGGTGGACCCGGATACGGATGTCATTCTGGACGCC
>JAKCBU010000264.1:969-3093 GCA_021839095.1 Pseudomonadota bacterium
CCCGCTTCCAGACTTTCGGCTGCGGTTCCGCCATCGCCTCGTCATCGGCGTTGACTGAACTGATCAAGGGCAAGACGCTGGATGAAGCGATGCAAATCACCAATCAGGACATCGCCGAGTTTTTGGGCGGACTGCCTCCGGAGAAGATGCACTGTTCCGTCATGGGTGCCGAGGCCCTGCACGCCGCCATCGCCAACTACCGCGGCGAAGCATGGGCAGACGATCACGAGGAAGGCGCGCTGGTCTGTAAATGCTTCGCCATCGACTCGGCGCTCATTGAGAAGGTGGCCAGAGAAAACCATTTGTCGACGGTCGAGGAGATCACTTTCTATACCAAGGCGGGCGGTGGCTGCCAGAGTTGCCATGAACAGATCGAGGATATCCTCGCGGCCGTAAACGGCAGCGCGCCGATACCGGTGGTGGCGGCGAAACCCGCCGCCAAAGCCGCCCCGTCCCCCATGACCATGGTCCAGAAAATCCAGAAAATATCCGCCGTGATCGATGAAATGCGCCCGCAATTCCAGATGGATGGCGGCGACATCGAACTGGTCGACGTGGATGGCGATACGGTCATGGTGGCCATGAGCGGCTCGTGCATGAACTGCCAGTCCTCCGGAATCACCATTTCCGGCATCCAGGAGCGTCTGATGCTGACGCTCGGCCGCCCGGTGCGCGTGGTTCCGGCCGGCATGCCGCAAGCCGTGGGAGTGTAGCCATGCACAGCGCCTATATGGACAACAACGCCACCACGCGGGTGGACCCGCGGATACTGGAGACCATTCTCCCTTACTTCAGCACGTATTACGGCAACCCCTCCTCCATGCACAGTTTCGGCGGCGATGTCGGCGCACGCCTGGAGGATGCGCGCGCCTCCGTGCAAGCCCTGCTGGGGGTGGAGCACGACTCGGAAATCATTTTTACCTCCTGCGGTACGGAGTCCGACAACACCGCCATCCTTTCGGCCCTGGCCATACAGCCCGGTCGCCGGGAAATCATCACCAGCGTGGTGGAGCATCCCGCCATCCTCTCCCTCTGCGACCATCTGGAACGGCATGAAGGCTACAAGGTCCACTATATCCCCGTGGACCGGCTGGGGCGCATCTCCATGGAGGCGTATGCCGCGGCGCTCAGCGAGCGGGTGGCGGTCGTCTCCATGATGTATGCCAACAACGAGACGGGAACGATCTTCCCCATCGAAACCATGGCCCGGATGGCCAAAGCGCACGGCATCCTCTTCCACACGGACGCCGTGCAGGCGGTGGGCAAAATAGTCCTGAACCTGCGGGAGTCGGCCATCGACATGCTCTCCCTCTCCGGCCACAAGCTGCACGCGCCGAAAGGCGTCGGTGCGCTCTACGTGCGCCGGGGCACCCGCTACCGGCCGTTGCTGCGCGGCGGCCACCAGGAACGCGGACGCCGGGCCGGAACCGAAAACACCACAGGTATCATCGCCCTGGGTCTGGCGGCGGACCTGGCCGTGGAGCACATGGCCTATGAAAACACCATGGTGCGCGCTTTAAGGGATCGCCTGGAAGCCGGGATACTGGCACAGGTGCCTTACGCGTTCGTCAACGGTGATCCGGATCACCGCCTGCCCAATACGGCCAGCATCTCGTTCGAATACATCGAGGGCGAAGCCATCCTGATGCTCCTGAGCCGGGTCGGTATCGCCGCCTCCTCGGGTTCCGCCTGCACCTCCGGGTCTCTGGAGCCGTCCCATGTGCTGCGCGCCATGGATATCCCCTACACGGCGGCGCACGGCACCATCCGTTTCTCCCTGTCCCGGGAGACCACGGAAGCGGAAGTGGACTGGGTGATTGCGCAGACACCGCCCATCATCGAGCAATTGCGGCGCCTGTCCCCCTATTGGGGTGCCAACGGCCCCATTCTCACTGACAACGCTTTTGCACCCGTGTATGCATGAAATCAGCCCGGCCTCCAAAAACTTCTCGGTAATCCACGACACCACCCTGCGTGATGGGGAACAGACCGCAGGGGTGGCCTTCCGCCCCGAGGAAAAATTGGCTATCGCCGAGAGCCTGGCCCATGCCGGGATCCCGGAGTTGGAGATCGGCATTCCCGCCATGGGGAGCGAAGAGGAGGACACCATCCGGGGTAAGATCG
>JAKCBU010000265.1 GCA_021839095.1 Pseudomonadota bacterium
TACGCCTTTGGACATTGCCATCAGGGCTTGACGATGGGGCCGACTACCGGACGCTTGCTGACGGAGATGATGGCGGGAGAAACACCGTTCATTGACCCCACCCCGTACCGCCCCGAACGGTTCTGAAGCGAGGCGCGCCTCTTCCCTTTCATGGTGCGCGCGGGAGGGATCTAGAGTTTTTTGAGGAGGGTGATCACGCTCAGCAGAATGACGGCACCAATGGTGGCGACGAGGATCGCGCTGATGACCCCGGCACCGATCAGGCTGGCGAGCCCGAAAAAAGTCAGCACGAAACCGCCGATAAAGGCGCCGACGATACCGACGAGGATGTCGCCGATCAGACCAAAGCCGCGTCCCTTGATCAGTATTCCGGCCAGCCAGCCCGCCACCGCGCCGATAATGAGAAAAATGAGGATGCTCGAAAGCGTCATGGTGGGAAGATCCTGTCCTGGAGCCGAGCGCCCACCATAACAAAATATGGGGGCGACCTCCACCCATGGTTTCCCGGTGAGGAGGGAACCGAGGGAGATGCCCGGGTCCATCGCCGGGTGGTGCTGGCATTTTCCGGGCCGCTCGGATACGCTCAATCTGGAAAGCGTTTGTGAGGTCGAGAATGAAAGTGCAACTCCTGGTATCCAAATGGTGCCCCGTGTGTCCACAAGCGGAGCGGATCTGGGCCGAAGCCGCGCAAAAGGTGCCGATGGATCTTGAAGTCCTGGATGTCGCCGAGCGGAACGGCCGTGAGGTGGTCAGTCGATTGCGCATCAAAACCGTACCCGCCGTGGTGGTGGACGGCACTTTGAAGACGGTGGGCGTGCAACCGTTGGGCGAGGTGCTGAAACTGCTCGGCGCCTGATGACGCGGTGTTCCTCTTTTCGCCATCGGACGAGAAGATGTCAAAATGAATGCGTTCATGAGTTCGCTCGGATGATCCGGGCGGCGCACGCCTTGGCCCGCGCCAATTCGTTGTCATAGATCGTGGTCTGGTAGCCTTGAATCGGGGTGCGCGTGAGCGGTCGCAGCACCGAATGCGGGTGCGCATTCAGGTGAATCTCCGCGACCATCGACAACCCTGGGCGCAAAGGGTGCACGGCGAGCTCCTTGGGGGACAGGGCGATGCGCACCGGAACCCGCTCCACGATGTGGATGTAGTTCCCGGTGGCATTTTCGGGCGGCAGAATGCTGAAGGCGCTCCCCGCTCCCGGCAGCAGTCCCTGGACGATACCGTGATAATGCACCGCATGGCCGTAATAGTAGCTGGTGAGTGTTACCGATTGTCCGGGATGCACTCCTTTCATGTCCGTTTCCTTGACATTGGCCACCACCCACACCGTGTTCAGGGGGACCACCGAAAAAAGGTGCTGACCCGGGTGGGCACGGATGCCGGGATAAGCCGCGCGCTCTGCCACAAAACCGGAGATCGGCGCGCGAATGATCCGCCGTTGCCACCGGATGTCAGCGGTTTCCACCTGCGCAGCGGCCTGTCGTACCAGGGGGTTGGCGCTGAGGGTCGTCCCGGCGACGATGGCTTCGGCCCCCGCCAGGGCCGCCTGTTCGGCGGCCACCTGCGCTTGCAGCGCCTGAATTTTTCTTTGGGTATCCTGCAGGCGGATGGCGGAAGTGGCCCCACTGGGGAAGGCCGCGACAAAACGACGCAGATCGTCCTGCGATTGTTTCAATTCCACATTTTTGCTCGCCACGATGTGCCGCAGTTGCGTCACCACGGCAAAGGCCCTCCGCACGCGCCGCACCTCGGCCCCCAGGTGTGCTTCTGCCCGAAGACGTTGTAATCGTGACTGATCTCCCTGCAGAATGGCCATGACTTGGCCGGCATGAACAAATTCCGTATTTTCCACCAGCACCTTGCTGATGGTCCCGGGGATTTGATCTTCCACGGGAACGATATTGCCGGTGATGTAGGCATCGTTGGTGACTACGCGAAACCGCCCGTGAAAGAACCACCATGCCGCCCACGTCAGCGCAGCGACGAGCAGAAGGGCGACGATCGTGGCGATGTGACGCAGACGTCGTTCAGGGGCGGGTGGCGTGTGGTGGATGATACCGGTCTTGCGCGTCATGAGCGGCTTCCGGGCAAGGGGTATCCACCACCGAGTGCCGAGTTGAGACGTACCCAGGAAACGGCATCGGCGATTCGTAGCGCATTCAACCGATCCTGGGCCTGCACCTCGTTTATACGCGCTGTCACGGCTCCAAGCTTGTTGCGGATTCCCGTTTGAAAAGCCGAATATTCCAATCGGCTCATCCGCCGTGCCGCTGATATGATTTCCTGCTGCGCAGAGAGCTTGTGCCGGATGCGCCGCCAATGACTGAGACGATCGGCGATCTGGCGCACGGCTTGGAGGATGGTGAGGCGGTAGTGATCTTCCGTGCCCATGTAGAGGGCGTTCTTTTCCCGTAGTCGCGCGCGCAATGCACCACCCTCGAAGATGGGCAGGGAAACCACCGGACCTACCGCGTGCGCCAAATTTCCGGGACTGAGCAGATCCCCCAGGTGGATACTGTTCCAGCCGGCGAAAAGGGCGATGTTGACATCCGGATAGAATGCCGCGCGTGCCGCACCCACTTCTTGCGCGGCCACTTCTATTTCCCATCGCGCGGCCACGATATCCGGTCGATGGGCGATGATCCGTAAGGGTAAATCCTTAGGGAGAGGGATGACCGTCAAAGACGGTAGGGGCGCCGCCTGAATGTTCCGTCCCCAGTCGGGGCCCTGCCCTGCCAATGCGGCGAGAGCGTGACGCTGCACGGCGATCCGGTCCGTGATATTCGCAACGGCCTGCCGTGCCGCGGCACAGGCCGCTTCTTGCGAATATACGGCCTCGGCCCCGGCCAAACCCGATTGCAAACGCCGCCGATCCAAACGCAGGAGCGCCTGATGCAACTGCTCCTCCCGGAGAATCAGGGTCCGCCGCTGGAGGTCGCCGATCAGTAAAAAATAGTGTGAAGCCACCTGTGTGGATAACAGCAGACGCGCTTCGGCAAAATCCGCCTGGGAGACGCGCACGTTTCCCAGGCGTGCCCGGAGGTGATCGCTTTCTCGACCCCATAGATCCACGTGGTATCGAAT
>JAKCBU010000266.1 GCA_021839095.1 Pseudomonadota bacterium
ATCTTGCGGCGGCGAGTTCCTGACGCATGCGCTGGTGGATAGCGGTCAGGGTGCGGATATCAAAAAGCCCCCGTCCCACACCGGACTGGTTGGTGGCCACCACTACTTGGTAACCGGCACGGTTCAGTCGCGCGATGGCCTCCAGACTGCCGGGAATGGGGCGCCACTCTGCGGGCGATTTGATATAAGCGTTACTGTCCTCGTTAATCACACCGTCACGATCCAGAATGACGATCTGCCCCATCAGGCCCCCTGTAACTGCGAGAAGTCGGCAATGCGCAGGAAAGCTTCCTGAAGCCGGGCCAGCAGCGCCAGACGGTTCTGGCGCAGCACCGGATCTTCGGCCAGGACCATGACCCCATCAAAAAATTGGTCGACAGCGGGACGCAGGCCAGCGAGCAGTCCGAGGGCCGCGGCATAGCGGCGTTCCGCAATCTGTGCATGGAGGGGCTGCTCCAGGGCCTGCCAGTAGTCCCAGAGTGTGTTCTCTACCGGATCCATAAAGTATTGGGGATCTATGGGCCGGTCGCCGGAGATCACTTCTTTGCGTAACAGATTGTTGATCCGTTTGATCAACGCTGCGAGGGCATCTGCCGCCGCATGCTCAGCCTGGAAAAGGGCGAGGGCTTCGAGACGCTGGCGTGCGTCCAATGGCTCGTGGGGCTGGCGGCTGAGCACGGCGGCGATCTGGTCGGCGCGGAAGCCCTCCTCCCTGAAGTAGACCCGCATCCGATCCTGAAAGAAGTCGAGCACCGCGCTCCGTATCTCCGTCCGGTTCCTGGCGAAGGCACCACCGTAAGCGGCCAGCGTGCGGGTTACCGCTTCATCCAGGTTCAGGGGCACTCCGGCGTCCAGTACGATCCGCAGCACCCCCAGCGCAGCGCGGCGCAGGGCAAAGGGATCGCGGTCGCCAGTAGGTACTTTGCCGATGGCAAAAAAACCGCAGAGGGTATCCAGCTTGTCGGCGATGGCCAAGCACTGACCGTGCGCATCCGACGGGATTTCGTCGTCGCGCCCACTGGGCAGGTAATGCTGGGCGATGGCTGTGGCAACACGGTTGTTTTCCCCGTCATGCCGGGCGTAGTGGCCGCCCATGATGCCTTGCAATTCCGGAAACTCGCCCACCAAACCGCTGAGCAGATCACTTTTGCAGAGTTCCGCGGCGCGGTTCATGTCACCCGCATCCACCGCGAACTGCGGTGAGAGGGCTGCGGCAAGCTCCTGCAGACGCACCGTCTTGTCGAAAATGCTGCCGAGGCCGTCCTGAAACAGCACTCGGTCGAGTGCGGCCCGTCGTGTCTGCAGGGATATCTGGCGGTCCTGATCCCAAAAGAAGGCAGCATCCGCGAGGCGGGCACGCAGTACCCGGTTATTTCCATCGATGACGACCTGCGTATCCCGGCTGTGGAGGTTGGCAGCGAACAGATAATAGGGCACCAGGCGTTCATTCCGACCACGCAGGGGGACATAACGCTGGTGCTGCATCATGACCGTAATCAGCGCTTCTTCGGGCACCCGCAGATAGTCCGCGGCGAAGCTGCCGGCAAGAATGACCGGCCATTCGTTGAGTCCGGTGATCTCGTCCAGCAAGGCCTCCGGCAGAATCGGAGTGACGGCCATCTCGCCTGCCAGGGCGGCCATTTTACCGGCAATGTGCGCGCGGCGCCCGGCGAAATCCACCATCACCTTTGCCTGCAGCAAAGATTCGGCGTAACCGGCAGGCGTGTTGATCTGCACCGTCTGGGGATGGTGGACGCGATGTCCGAAGCTCTCTCCGCCGGCATCCAGACCAAACATATTCCAGTCCAGCACCTGGCCGCCCTGACGCAGCAAAAGCCAGCGTACCGGACGTAGGAAACTGTCAGAACGAGCCCCCCAGTGCATGCGTTTGCGCAGGGGCAGACTGGTGACCAGTTTGCTGGCGATCTCGGGCAGCAGAGCATGGCTGTCCTGCGCCGCGTCGACCTCCCGCCAGGCTAGGACGGGGCCTTTTTCGGTCTCCAGGGTGAGCAGGTCGTCCAGGCTGACCCCACAGGAGCGGGCAAAGCCCTCCGCCGCAGCCGTGGGCTTGCCCTGCGCATCACGGGCGCGCGCCACGAGGGGACCGCGGCGCAGGGTCTCCTGCGGCAGGCTCTGCCGGGAGACGTCTTTGATCCAGAGAGCGAGCCGTCGCGGCGTGACATAGCCGCGAATGCTCCCAAACTGCAATCCGGCCGCATCGAGCAGTTGGCCTATGATTCCGGTCGCGGCGTCCTGCAGGGGTATTTGTTCCCGCGCCGGCAACTCTTCACAACCCAGTTCCAGCAGGAGATCTTCAGGCGCTGACATCTTGGCTCCGCAGCAAGGGGTGACCGAGGGCGGCACGGGCCTCGGCATAGTGCTCGGCGACGCCTCGCGCAAGCGTACGGACGCGACCGATGAATCGAGCGCGCTCGTTGACGCCGATGGCATGGCGTGCGTCCAGCAGGTTAAAGGTGTGGGAGCAGTCCAGCACCCGTTCGTAGGCGGGTAGAGGGAGTTCGGTCGCCAGCAAGGCGTGACAGTCTTTTTCCGCTTGGTCGAAGCGCTGAAAGAGGTCTTCTACGGGCGCCAGCTCAAAATTATAGCGGGATTGCTCCACTTCGTTCTGATGGAATACGTCCCCGTAGAGTACGTTCGGGGTCCACACAAGATCATAGACACTTTCGACGCCCTGTAGGTACATGGCCAGTCGTTCCAGACCGTAGGTGACCTCGCCCATCACGGGATGGCAATCCAGACCGCCCACCTGCTGGAAATAGGTGAACTGGGTGACTTCCATGCCGTTCAGCCAGACCTCCCAGCCCAGTCCCCAGGCCCCCAGGGTCGGTGACTCCCAGTCGTCTTCGACGAAACGGATATCCTGGACCCCGGCATCAATACCGAGGGCTGCGAGTGATTCGAGGTAGAGTTCCTGCAGGTTCACCGGGTTCGGTTTGAGCACCGCCTGAAACTGGTAGTAGTGCTGGAGACGATTGGGATTATCCCCGTAACGGCCGTCCGTGGGGCGCCTGGAGGGCTGTACGTAAGCTGCCCGCCATGGTTCTGGGCCGATGGCAGAT
>JAKCBU010000267.1 GCA_021839095.1 Pseudomonadota bacterium
AAAAGTCCGGCCCACGCAAGTCATGATCCCTGAGGGGGAAGTTGGTATTGATGCTGGCTGCGGGAATGCGGATATCCGCTTTGTCCCCTGCAGGACTCGCGGGATTGAAGGTATAGCTGCCGGATAATTTGTCGAAACGGCCCACCACCACCGCCACTCCGGCATGGCCGATGGTGAACCACGCCAGAGAGTGGTCCGGATCAATCCGGTACGAGCCAGCCGGGCTGGCGTCCAATCGACGATATGTCGCTGCGTCAGCAAGTGACACCAGTGACGCGGACAATGCGACGCAAAAAATGGTGATCCTCAGTGCGATGGAAACTTTGTTCTGTAACATGGCAATGCTCCTCTATAAATTCGGGAGAAACGGTCACTCAGCCGCTAAGCTTTTATGAGTGCCATCGCAGAAGGGGCGGTTGGCGGAGTGACGGCAAGCGCAGAAATAGTAGCTGCCTGGTTCCAGGCTCATCACGTAAGGTGTCGGGTTCATCATGATCCCCCTACACTCCGCCCTCATGCCGCACCCCTTCTGCCCGGCGAACAACAATATGATAGCCTATCGCGGGCGGAATCTGTTTCCGGATAGGTGGAAATATGAATACAGACCCTGATGTCGCCACCGTCGCCGCACTGATCGCAGTGCCTGCGAGGGCGACGATCCTGATCGCGTTGATGGATGGACGCGCCTTACCGGCTGGTGAGCTGGCACGTTGCGCCGCTCTTTCGCCGCAGGCAGCGAGCGCCCACCTGAACAAGCTGGTCGCCGGCGGATTTCTGCTCATGGCCAGCACGGGTCGACACCGTTACTATCGCCTCGCCAGCACGGAAGTGGCTCAAGTCATCGAGGCCCTGATGCCCCTCGCCAGGGTGACTGCACGACAGTCGCCTCACCCCGCGGAGCCCAAGCCCATACAGGTGGCCCGCTCCTGCTACGACCATCTGGCCGGACGGCTGGGCGTGGCCTTCACCCAGGCACTGGTCGCGGGAGGATATCTCACCGAAACGGAAAACGATTTTACCGTCACCGGCCATGGTGCAGACTGGTTCCGACAACTCGGCATTGATCCCGTGCCAGCAACACGCAGCCGCCGCGTTTTCGCCCGCAAATGTCTGGATTGGAGCGAGCGGCGCTTTCATTTGGGTGGCGCGCTCGGCGCGGCGGCACTCACGCGGTTTTTGGAATTGGGCTGGGTAGCGCGGGTTCCTCAAGGCCGCATCCTGCGCGTCACCCAAACGGGGCAGGCGGAGTTGCGGCGTCTCCTCAAGATCTCCGTGCGATGAGCAAAATCCCGGTGGTGAGCACGAACACGCCGCCCAAGGCCCAGAACCCGTCGATATAGGACAGCATTTGCGCCTGACGCAGCACCTCCTGTTGGACAATCGCCACTTGCAAGGGCGCCGAAGTGGTCGGCAGCGTGCGGAGAAAGGTGTGTAGATGGGGATTGAACGGATTGATATATCCCGCCAGATGGTTCCACGCGCCTTGCGCAGAGCGGCTTAGGATCGTGGTCATCAACGACACGCCCATGGCACCCCCCAGCACGCGCATCATCCCGAACAGTCCTGCGGCCTCCGCCGTGGCCGCTTTGGGGATAGACCGGAAAGCCAAAGTGGCGATGGACGAAAACGCCACGCCCAGACCCAGCCCTTGTAACAACCCCGGCCAGATGGCCGCCCACAGGTCGAGATGCAGATTGAACCCGGTCATGGCGTATCCGCCTATGGCGCTCAGTACGCAGCCCATCAACGCCAACGACAACGGCCCCCTGCGATGAATCACCCGTCCGGTCAGCAACATGCCCGCCATGGCGGTCACCCCCCGCGCCGCAGAAATCCATCCCGCCGTTTCAGGCGGATAGCCGAGCAGTTGCTCCAGGAAGACCGGCTGAAAAGTCACGATGCCATAAAACCCCGCGCCAAAGGTCACGGAAGCCAGGGAAGCCACCCAGAAATCCCGGTTATGCAACAGCCGCAGGTTGACGATGCTGTCGGAGCGCGTGGATGCCCGCCACACAAACAGGCTCATGGCAAAAGTCGCCAACAGGGTCAGAATAATAATCCGCCGCGAGGTGAACCAATCCATCTGATTACCCTGATCCAGAATAACCTGAAGCGCACCAAGGCCAATCGCCATGCAGAGAAAGCCCAGAAGATCCACGGATACTTTTCGATAGTCCGTCGCCCGTGCGCTATAGGCCGCCGCCAATAACCACGCCAGGATACCGATAGGCAGATTGACGTAAAAAACCCATCGCCAGTCCAGGTGCATGACCAGATAACCGCCGACCACCGGCCCCAGAATAGGACCCGCCACCACCGCCAGACTCCAACGCGCCATGATACGGCCCCGTGCCTCCGGTGGGTATGCCTCGATGAGCATGGCTTGCGCCAGCGAGGGGAGCGGCGCCCCGACGAGACCTTGCAGCAAACGCAACAGGACCAACTGTGCCAGGTCCTGGCTGATGCCGCACAGCGCCGAGATCAGGACAAAGCCACCAAGGCTGGCCAGCAATAATCGCCGCCGCCCGAAACGGGCAGTCAGAAAACCGGTCAGCGGCGTGGAAATGACGGCGGCCACCAGATAACTGGTCACCACCCAACTGATCTGGGTTTCGTTCGCCGATAAGCTGCCCGACATATAGGGCAGCGCCACGCTCACAATGGTGATGTCGAGCACTTGCATGACCGTGGCGGTAAGCAGCGCGGTACTGAGCCAGAAGCGGCGCAGCACAAGGGTACGATCGTTTTCGGCGTTGCTCTGGCAGGCCGATGTGGTGTTAGGCGTAGGCGAGGACATGACGGCAGTGTATCTGCCGGATGGAGCGTGATGGTTCACCGTATGGTGAACTATCTTTGATCTGGCAGCGTCACACTGAAGCGTAAAGCCGTAGCCAACAGCCCTTGGCGGTAATAAAAACGGTGTCCGAGTGTATTGCTCATGGCCGCGTCCAATAGTAGCCTGGCACAATTCAGAAGCTTGGCCTCGGCTTTTAGTCGCTCGATCAGAATCTTCCCGTACCCCCGGCTGCGGCAGGACGCATCAATGACGAGATCATCCACGTAGACAAAGCGGC
>JAKCBU010000268.1 GCA_021839095.1 Pseudomonadota bacterium
CGGTTATCCGTGGTTTTATCGGTAATGGCGTCCGTGAGCTGATGCGGCGGGCACTGGCGATCCAGAGTGATCCCAGCGCGGAGGAACTGGATGCGGCCATGGTGGATTTCAGCCAGTACTACGGGGAGCATCTGCTGGATCATAGCGTGATCTACCCGGGTGTGCGCGGCACGCTGGAAGCCTTGCAGGCTCAGGGCCGCGAACTGGTATGTATCACCAACAAGGCCGCCGCCTTCACCGTGCCGCTGCTCCAGCGGCTGGACCTGTACGACTTCTTCGGACTGGTCCTGTCCGGCGACAGCCTGCCGCGCAAGAAACCCGATCCATTACCCCTGACCCACACGGCTGAACACTTTCATCAACCGGTGAAAAACTGCCTGCTGGTCGGCGACTCACGGAATGACACCCAGGCAGCCCGGGCGGCGGGCATGCCCATCGCCTGCGTGACCTACGGGTATAACGGCGACGAGCCCGTCCATTGTCTGGAGCCCGACGCGGTACTGGACAACATGGGCGAATTATTGGATATTCTGGCGTAGCTTTGCGAGGAATCAGAGGCACCATGCGGAAAGCACTGCGGTGGGAGAGACGATGGCGTTGCTGCTGAAAGGCAGTGACTTCTTTTCTATCGCTCTAACGAGGTGATCCGTGATTCCGAAAGCAACCTTTGAGGCTTTGGCGCGCCAGGGCTACAACCGTATACCCCTTTCCCGTGAGGTCATCGCCGACCTCGACACCCCTTTGTCCGCCTACCTCAAGCTGGTGGATGGCCCCTATGCCTATCTGCTGGAATCGGTGCAGGGCGGTGAAAAGTGGGGCCGTTATTCCATCATCGGTCTTCCGGCACAGCAGATATTGCGCGTTACCCAGGGTGTTGTCACCGTGCACGTCGATGGGGTCGAAACGGAACGGGCGACGCCGAGCGACGCCCTGGAATGGATCAGCGCCTTCCGTAAACGCTTCCGGGTAGCCCCTCTGGAAGATATCGGTGATCGTTTCAGCGGCGGCTTGGTGGGCTATTTTGGCTACGACATCGTCCGCACGATCGAGCCCCGCCTTGCCCGCGGCGCGCCTTTGCCCGACCCGCTGGAGCTGCCGGAGATACAGTTGCTGGTGGCCGACGAACTGCTGATCTTCGATAACCTGCGCGGGACCCTCCGTTTGCTGGTGCATGCCGACCCCGCTCAAGCCGATGCCTGGGAACGTGGCGTCGCCCGCCTGCAGCAGCTTCAGCAGCGGCTGCGCGAATCAGCACTGCCGCCCCCGCCGCCGGTGCGCACCCGACACGTCCGCGAAGAGGATTTCAGCGCCAGTTTCAGTCGTGAAGGGTACATGGCGGCGGTGCGCGCCATCCAGACATATATCGCCGCCGGGGATGTCATGCAGGTGGTGCCCTCCCAACGCCTGTCCACGCCGCTGACGGCGCATCCGCTGGATCTCTATCGCGCCCTGCGTGGCGTCAACCCCTCCCCCTACATGTTTTATGTGGACCTGGGTGATACCCATCTGGTGGGCTCGTCGCCGGAGATACTGGTGCGCGTCGAAGACGATCAGGTCACGGTGCGCCCCATCGCCGGCACCCGTCCGCGCGGCAAGACCCGCGCCGAGGACGAAGCGCTGGAGCAGGAACTGCTCTCCGATCCCAAGGAACGCGCCGAACACCTCATGCTCATCGATCTGGCGCGCAATGATGTGGGGCGTATCGCCGACATCGGTTCGGTGAAACTGTCCGACGCCTTCGGCGTTGAGCGCTACTCCCACGTCATGCATATCGTCTCGCAAGTCACGGGACGGCTGCGACCGGGGCTGGATGCCATGGATGCTTTACGCGCGACCTTCCCGGCCGGCACGGTCTCCGGGGCGCCCAAGATCCGCGCCATGGAAATCATCCGCGAGGTGGAGCCGGTGGCGCGCGGCGTCTATGCCGGGGCGGTGGGCTACTGGGGCTGGAATGGCAACATGGACACCTGCATCGCCATTCGCACCGCTGTCGTCAAGGACGGCATGCTGCATATTCAAGCGGGTGGCGGGATTGTCGCCGATTCGGAACCCGCGGCGGAATGGGAAGAAACCATGAGCAAACGCCGTGCCATGTTCCGCGCCGTCGCCCTGGCCGAGAACGGTCTCGATCCCGAAGGGAGGGCAGATCATGCTGCTCATGATTGATAACTACGACAGCTTCACCTACAACCTGGTGCAATACTTCGGTGAACTGGGGGCGGAAGTGCGGGTCGAGCGCAATGATGCCATCGACGTGGCGGCCATTGAGAAACTGGCCCCCAGCCGCATCTGCATCTCCCCAGGCCCCTGTACCCCCAACGAAGCGGGCATCTCTCTGGAGGTCATCCAGCATTTTGCCGGAAAGATCCCTCTGCTGGGGGTCTGTCTCGGGCATCAGGCCATCGGCCAAGCCTTCGGTGGCAAGGTCGTCCGCGCGGCGGGGGTGATGCACGGCAAAACCTCACCTATTTTCCATCGGGGCCAGGGGGTATTCCGCGATCTGCCCAACCCCTTCGCCGCCACCCGTTACCACTCGCTGATCGTCGAGCGCGACTCCTTGCCGGAGGTGTTGGAAGTGACGGCCTGGACCGCCGAAGGGGAAATCATGGGGTTGCGCCACCGCACTCTGGAGGTGGAGGGCGTGCAGTTTCATCCCGAATCCATTCTTAGTGAGCATGGCAAGACCCTGCTGCAACACTTTCTGCACGGAGGCGCGCGATGATCGTCCGGGACGTGCTCGAACAGATTGTGGCGGGACAGGATTTATCCTGCCGAGAGGCGGAAATCATTTTTTCCGGTATCATGGCGGGTGAATGGACCCCGGCGCAGATCGGGGCCCTGCTCATGGGCCTGCGCATGAAGGGGCAACGGGTGGAGGAACTGGTGGGCGCGACCCGGGCTCTGCGCGCCTGCATGACGCGGGTCGTCGTCTCTACGGATCACCTGCTGGATACCTGTGGTACCGGTGGTGATGCCCTGAACACCTTCAATATATCGACGGTATCCGCGGTGGTGGCGGCGGCCGGTGGGGCACGGGTGGCCAAG
>JAKCBU010000005.1 GCA_021839095.1 Pseudomonadota bacterium
TTCCGATCTGGGCGGCTGTCAATGGCCCCCATCGTTTGATCCATAAGCTGCGGCATCCATCTCCTTACCCCCTCTTGGCCCTCCTCGCGAGGGCTTTTTTGTACGCCCGACCAGACACCACGTGCGTAGTGTGAAGCGCACTGCCAGAGCGGTTCGATCGGGACGGGGTGGAGGCGGGAGAAGTCTGATGAACGCCGATCGCGTATTGGTTCGATGACAGCGCCATCCCCTATAACCCAAGCCACATAAAGCACAATCTTGCGGACTTTTACCGAGAGCGGGAAGGGATCTTCACAGTCTTTTTGCACACCGAACAACTGCTGGGGGTAGAATCCGACAGTACCCAATCGACTGTTGGAACGAAGTGTTGCTTTGGTGACGGCGCGGGGGTATGGGGTTATGCGTTGTAAACGTGACGGTAAGCGGTGGCTTCGAAAGACAAAAAATCGAGGTTCCCGTTCTTCGCAACCACTTCATTAATTGGTCGGGGCGAGAGGATTTGAACCTCCGACCACCTGAACCCCATTCAGGTGCGCTACCAGGCTGCGCTACGCCCCGCAAGAGCCGGTAATGTACTGCCAAAACCCCGCCCCGGTCAATGCCTGTGGTGACACAAATCCAACAGGGCCGATAGTTCCTGGTGCAAGTACTGCAGGCGTTTACGGCCCTCTACAGCACTGACGGGCATTGCCGACATCTCTAAATCCAGCTGCCTCTGCTGCTCGTCCGGAGGCGCGCCGCGGGAGGCACGCGCCAGCCCCTGCAATCGGTCGCGCGCCCCATGAATGGTATATCCCTCTCCATATAATAACGTACGAATTTGCCGGGCCAGCAACAAGTCGTGACTTTGATAATAACGCCGGTTGCCTTTTCTTTTCAGCGGGTTCAGCTGTGAAAACTCCTGCTCCCAGTAACGCAGGACATGCGCCTTCACTCCGCAGAGCAAGGCGGCCTCACTGATGGAGAAATAGCGTTTTTCCGGTATCTCCGGGAGCGGCGCGAGATCTTTTCCCACCTTTCCTTTAGCTGTGATCTGATGCGCTACCATTGACGTAGGCTTTGAGCTTCTGGCTGGGATGGAAAGTCACCACCCGCCGCGCCGTGATGGTAATCTCCACACCCGTCTTCGGATTACGCCCCGGACGGGGGCTCTTGTCGCGCAGCGTGAAGTTACCGAACCCGGAAAGCTTCACTTCCTCGCCCTGCGCCAGCTTTTCACGAATGCCATCGAAAAAGGCTTCGACAATGCCTTTGGCCTCCCGCTTGTTCAGGCCCATGGTCTCGAACAACATGTCTACGATTTCTGCTTTGGTAACCGCCATATATTTCCCCTATGCCCTAAGTTCTATAGGACCCAGTTGCCGCACCACAGCCAGCAACCGATCCGTTTCTGCCTGCACATCGGCTTCCGTGAGTGTCCGCTCAACATCCTGCAAGAGCAAGGCGAAGGCCAGACTATATGTACCCGCCATCAGAGACGGCCCCTGATAGCGATCAAAAATCGTGATGTCCTGAACGATCCGCGAGGCCGCCGCACGCATGGCGGCCCACACCGTCCCCGCCGCGATGTCATCCGGGATGACCAGAGCCAGATCACGTCGCAATGCGGGAAACGGCGACAAGGGCCGAAACCGGGACGCGCTCGGTTGATCATTCAGCCACTCTGCATCCAAATAGAAGAAAAATGGTGATTTGTCCAGGTCATGCTCCGCAGCCAACGTCGGGTGCAGCGCACCCAGAAGCCCTATGCGCTGCTCGCCGACCAGGATTTCCGCCGCCTGTCCCGGATGTAATACCGGTTGATCCCCAATGGGTCGAAAGTGGAACGCCATATCCGGCCACGGCGCGAGCAACGCCGTGACGTCTCCTTTCACATCGTAGAAATCGACCGCGCGCTGCGGTTGTGCCCAGTGCTCCCGGTCGGCACTACCGACCACACACCCTGCCAGGATGAGTCGCTGGCCGTTACCGGAAAACACGCGCCCGAACTCAAAAATCCGTACCCGCTCCTGCTGCCGCTTCACATTGAACTGCAGGGTCTGCAATAACCCCGGCCAGAGACTGGCGCGCATGACCGCCAGATCGGCGGACAAGGGATTCAGCAAAACCGGAGCATCGGCGTCCGGCGTAAAGGTCGCTTGCGCTTGTCGGGAAATGAAACTATAGGTAATCACTTCGTGATAATCACGCGCTTGCAGTATCCCGCGCAAGGTACCGTGCCGCGGCGCGCACGGCATGGGCAAGGGATTCAGCACACCCTGTGGACGACGCAAGGGCAATCGATCGTAACCATATATCCGCCCCACCTCCTCGATCAGGTCGACCTCAATATGCAGATCAAATCGATGGCTGGGTGGCGTCGCCTGCCAGCCATCATGGGTTTTACAAACCCGCAACCCCAATCGGGTCAGTGCCGTCTCGACCACGGCATCGGCATAATCCATGCCGAGAATGCGTGCCAGCCGGGCACGGCGCAGCGTAATCGGCGCATGCTCCGGCGGAACGCCCACCAAGGTATGCGAGCGCTCCGCCCGCAGATGAACTCGGCCCATGGCAACCAGACGACGCAGGGTGCTTGCGGCTACCGCTGGCGCCAATGCAAAATCCACCCCGCGTTCAAAGCGCATGGCGGAATCGGTCTGCAAACCCAGCCGACGGGCGCGTCCCTGAATAGCCTTGGGCTGGAAGAAAGCCGCTTCCAGGACAATGGCGCGGGTCTGCGCGGAAACGGCGGCACGCCGTCCGCCGATGATGCCTGCCAACGCTACGGGCCCCGCAGCGTCGGCGACCACCAGCATGTCGGGCTCCAGAGGCAGATCCCGGCCATCCAGCGCGTCCAGGGTTTCCCCTGCCTGCGCCCAGCGCACCGTGAGCCCGCCTTGCAAGGTATCCGCGTCAAAGGCGTGCAGGGGTTGCCCCGTTTCGAGCATTTGCAGATTCAACAAATCGACCACCGGATGAATGCAACGGTGCCCGGCGCGGCGCAAACGTTCGCGCAAGACGTCCGGTAAGCGTTTCGGGACACCTTCTATCCACAAGGCGGTATAGGAGAGACACTCCCCCCGCGCATCCACGGCGATATGCGGGGTGAAGTTCTCCCTGGTCTGCGCCAGCATATCCAGGGAGGATGTCGTCCAAACCGGTTGCGGGGTGTCGCTCTCCGGACGGATCAGGACACCTGCACCCAGAGCGAACAGATCTCTGGCGACCCCCAGCATGGAGAGCGCATCGCCACGATTCGGGGTAATTCCCAAGGTCAGAATCCGGTCTTCCAAGCGCAAATAGGTGCGTAGATCAGCACCGATCGGCGCATCGTCATCCAGAATCAGCAGACCGCTGCCGCCGTCCTCCAATCCGAGTTCCGCCGCCGCGCAGAGCACCCCTTCGGAAGACACGCCACGCAGGGTCGCGATGGTAATAGCGCGCTCACCAGGTAACGATGCCCCCGGTATGGCCAAAGGCACCCGTTGACCTACTGCCAGGTTATCCGCCCCGCAAACAACAGTGCGTAGCTGCCCGTCGCCCGCATCCACCTGCGCCACCCGCAGTTGATCGGCTTCTGGATGGGGTGCAATGGACTGAACGGCAGCAACGACCACGCCGTGAAAAAGCGGTGCGGCGTCTTCAACGGCCTCCACCTCAATACCACCCATAGTCAGGCGTCGGGCAATTTCTTCCGTATCCCAGGAGATGTCTAACAACTCACGAAGCCATTGTATACTGACGCGCATGGTGAGCCCTCAGGAAAATTGCTTGAGGAAGCGCAGATCGTTCTCGAAGAAGAGACGCAGATCATTCACTCCGTAACGCAGCATGGTGAGGCGCTCAACACCCATCCCAAAGGCGAAGCCGCTGAAGCGCTCACCATCGACACCGGCTCCCGCCAACACCGCCGGATGCACCATGCCGCAACCCAACACCTCCAGCCAACCGGTCTGCTTGCAGACCCGGCATCCGGAGCCACCGCAGATCACACAGCCGATGTCGATTTCAGCGGAAGGCTCCGTGAACGGGAAATAGGAGGGGCGAAAACGTACCGGCAAGTCCGGTCTTGCAAAGAAGGTCTGGAGAAAGTCCGCGAGCAGACCCCGCAAGTCCGCAAAACTGGCGCGCTCGTCAAGCAGCAACCCCTCAACCTGATGGAACATGGGCGTATGCGTGATATCCGAATCACGTCGGTAGACCCGGCCCGTGGCGATCATGCGCAGCGGAGGTTGATGCGTTTCGAGATACCGGATCTGCACCGTCGAGGTTTGCGTGCGCAAGAGACGCGTGGCATCGAGATAAAAGGTGTCATGCATCGCCCGAGCAGGATGACCCTCGGGAATGTTGAGCGCCGCGAAGTTGTGGTAATCGTCCTCTATTTCGGGTCCATCGCTGGTCTCAAAACCCAGCCCCCCAAAATAATGTTCAACCCACTCCAAAGTCTGACGAATAGGATGGGCACTGCCCCATGCCACCCGCCGCCCCGGCAGTGTCACATCCAATCCTTCCCGCCGCAGGCGCGCTTGAATCATCATCGCTTCGAGCTGCGCCTTGCGTTCCTGCAAAAGCGACTGCACTTCCGCTTTGCGCCCGTTGAGCAACTGCCCGGCTTCCCGCCGCGCTTCCGGCGATAGTTGTCCAAGCTGCTGCATGGCCTGAGTGAGCACTCCCTTCTTACCAAGCCACTGCAGACGAATCTGTTCCAGGGTATTCAGGTCAGAGGCCGCCGCGATCTCTCGGGCCGCCTCCGCGACAGAGGCTACGGATTGCAAGGACATAGCCACAGCCTCCGCCACCGTCAGGCTGCCAACTGGCCTTTGACCACCTCAACGAGACGAGAGAAGGCCGCCTTGTCACGTACGGCTATGTCCGCCAGCACTTTGCGATCCAGTTGGATACCCGCGCGCAGCAAACCGTTCATGAAGCGGCTATAGGTCATCCCCTCGGAGCGCGCCGCCGCGTTGATACGCACGATCCACAGGCTGCGGAAATCGCGTTTCTTGGTCCGACGATCGCGATATTCATAGGTCAGCGCCTTCATCACCGCCTGATGGGCGATACGATAGTTGCTCTTGCGCTGGCCTCGAAAGCCCTTGGCACGAGCCAGCACTTTCTTATGGCGGGCGTGGGCGGTTACACCACGTTTCACTCTAGACATGGTACTGTTCCTCTATCATCAACCGTAGGGAAGCATGCGCCGCAATGCGGCCTGATCACTACCCGAAGTAACCAGCGTATGGCGCAAGTGGCGCTTCCGCTTGGTCGTTTTCTTCGTCAGGATATGATTCAAAAAAGCCTGACGATGCTTGAACTTACCGGATCCGGTGCGCTTAAAGCGCTTGGCCGCCCCGCGATTACTCTTCATTTTTGGCACGATGGTCTCCTATTTTTTCCGCGGCGCGACGATCATCACCATTTGTCGCCCTTCCATGCGTGGCCGCTGTTCAACCACACCCACTTCCATTAAATCCTTTTCTACCCGATTGAGCACTCCCATGCCCAGTTCGGGGTGCGACATTTCACGACCGCGAAAGCGCAACGTAATTTTTGCGCGATCTCCGTCTTCAATGAAACGCAAAATGCTGCGCAGCTTGATCTGGTAATCGGCGTCATCCGTACGGGGGCGGAATTTAATTTCCTTCACCTGCGTCTGTTTCTGCCGACGTTTCGCGTCATGCTGGCGTTTGCTTTCCTGAAAACGGAACTTCCCGTAATCCATTATTCGGCACACGGGAGGATCCGCTTGCGGGGCGATCTCGACCAGATCCAGTTCAGCGCCCTCCGCGGCGGCAATGGCTTCCGCAAAGGATAACACACCCAGCTGTTCCCCCTCGACACCTATCAACCGGACCCGCGCTGCGGTAATTTCCCGATTGATATTCACCTCTTTCTCTGTCGCGATCGCCTTATCCTCCTCGCTAGCCTTGCCACTCCAAGGTGTTGTAACGCGCCTGGTCCATTTTCTGCAGGGCGACACCCACAGCGCCCACGGTCAGGGTGCCGAGATCCTGGCCATCCCGATCCCGCACCGCCACCGTACCCGCTTCCCTCTCCCGTTCCCCGACCACCAAAAGATAAGGCACCCGGCGCAAAGTATGGGCGCGTATCTTATAACCTATCTTCTCGTTTCTCAAGTCCGTTTCCGCCCGAATACCGCTTTTCGCCAAGGTATCGCGCACTGATTCGGCATATTCTGCATGGTGCTCGCTGATAGGCAGCACCACGGCCTGCACCGGTGCGAGCCAGACCGGGAACTTCCCTTCGTAATGCTCGACGAGGACACCGAAGAAACGCTCCATTGAACCGAAGATGGCGCGATGCACCATGATCGGCACCTTTCGTGTGCCGTCTTCCGCCACATACTCCATGGCAAAACGCTCGGGAAGATTGAAATCCAGTTGCACCGTACTACATTGCCATTGACGGCCGATGGCATCCTGGATCTTCAGATCGATTTTAGGGCCATAAAAGGCACCACCACCCGCATCCACCTGATAGTCCAGGTCCGCGCGCTCCAGGGCATTGCGCAAGGCCTGGATGGCGACGTCCCAAATCTCGTCACTGCCCACCGAGTGCTCAGGGCGGGTGGACAGATTGATTTCATATTGGCTGAAGCCGAAAGTACCGAGAATTTTCCGGATCAGTACCAGCACCGCACCAATCTCCGCTTCTATCTGGTCCGGCCGACAAAAGACGTGGGCATCATCCTGGGTAAAGCCGCGCACCCGCATCAAGCCATGCAGGGCACCCGACATTTCATGGCGGTAGACAGTACCCAACTCCGCCCAGCGAATCGGCAACTCCCGGTAGGAACGCAGCTTGTCCTTGTAGATCAAGATATGGAAAGGACAGTTCATCGGTTTGAGCTGATAAGGTTGACCCTCGTCCTGCATTGGATCAAACATGGATTCGCTATAGAAATCCTTGTGCCCGGAGGTGTACCACAGTTGCTCATGGGCGATATGCGGCGTGTACAGCAGATCGTAACCCGCCTCGACGTGGGCACTGCGCCAGAAGTCCTCAATGATGCGACGGACCCGCGCGCCCATGGGGTGCCAGAACACCAGCCCGCCACCGGCATCCTCCTGGATGGAGAACAGCTCCAGTTCCGTACCGATGCGCCGATGATCCCGCCTTTCGGCTTCCACCAACTGCTGGAGATAGGCGTCGAGGTCTTTTTGCTGCGCCCAGGCGGTACCATAAATACGCTGCAACATGGGATTACGCGAATCGCCGCGCCAATAGGCCCCGGCTACCCGCTGCAATTTGAAGGCCCCCAGCGCGCCGGTCGACGGCACATGGGGGCCACGACATAGATCCACAAAATCCCCCTGCCGGTACAGGCTCAGGGGCTCACCTTCCGGAATGGCACGGATGATTTCGACCTTGTAGGTCTCACCCTTCTTTTCAAAGAGGGCAACGGCGTCTTCACGGGAGAGTAATTCACGCTGCACCGGGAGATCTGCTTTAATCAACGCGCGCATCCGCACCTCAATGGCTTCCAGATCTTCTGGAGTGAAGCCGCGCGGAAAGGCAAAGTCATAGTAGAAGCCGTTCTCGATGACCGGTCCGATGGTCACCTGAACTTCTGGATAGAGGGACTGTACCGCCTGTGCCAGCAGATGCGCGGTCGAATGGCGAATCACTTCCAGTCCGTCGACGCTGTCGCGGGTCACGATCGCCACTTCGGCGTCCTGATCCAACACCGTCGAAAGGTCTTTGAGAGCGCCATCGACCCGCATGGCCACCGCGGCCTTAGCCAAACCACCGCCGATCGCACGCGCCAGCGCCAGTCCGCTCACCGGTTCCGCGAAGTGACGAAGACTACCATCCGGCAACTGGATATCTGGCATAGCCCCTCCAAAGAAAAAGCACCAGCGAGCATTGCCCCTCTGGTGCGGGATTTGGTAGGCACGGGCGGTTTCGAACCGCCGACCTCTACCGTGTCAAGGTAGCGCTCTCCCCCTGAGCTACGCGCCTGCAGCCCGCAAATGTACCGAGTGGCGGGCTATGCGTCAAGATCTCCGCAAGATCGGCAGCAGGTTGAAACGCCAAATAAAGCCTGGGATCGCAAAAACGGCGAACATGCACAGGGCGACCACATAAAACTCCCAACCCTGAACATGGTTATGCCCCCTCAGGCCACGCTCCACACCCATGCCGACGAGACCGACCGTAAAATACATCACCAGCCATTCGAGTAGATACCACGGCAATGTCTTACCACCCGTCGCGGCACGAAAAAAGAACAGGCGGCTACTCAACCACGGCAAATTGGCAGCGATAAAAGCCAGTACGACATAGGCCAGCGCCCAGTTTTGCATAGTCATTTACATCATCCCCCGCATGGCATAGAAGCAAAAGGCCATCAGTGGCCCCGGCAGGATGCCGAGCATCAACAGTGCCAAACTGTTGATGCTTAATACGGTACTGGCCAGGTCATCACGCACGATAACTCCCGCCTCGGCATCTGGTTTGTCAAAATACATGACTTTGACCACGCGCAGATAATAAAATGCCCCGATGACCGCAAGCAGCACGCCAATGACGGCCAACCACACATAGCCGGCCGAAATCACGGCCTGAAACACGGCCAGCTTGGCATAAAAGCCCACCGTCGGCGGCACACCCGCCATGGAAAACATAATGATCAGCATCAGAAAGGCATACCAGGGCTTGCGCTGCGCCAAACCTTTAAAATCGTCGATGCGCTCCGCCTCGAATCCCGCCCGGCTGAGCAGCAGGATCATACCGAAACCCGCCAAAGACATCAGCACATAGACCACGGTATAGAAAAACGCGCTGGCCAATCCGGCCTCGGTGCCCGCGACAATGCCCAGCGACAGGAACCCGACATGGCCAACGGTGGAATAGGCCAGCATCCGCTTGATATTCTGCTGAGCGATAGCGATCACGTTACCGATCACCAGCGACGCCAGCGACAAAGCGACGAAAATCTGCTGCCAGGATTCCAGCATCCCGTAACCGCCATCCACCAGCAGACGGATGACCAGGGCAAAGGCACCGATTTTAGGCGCCGAGGCCAGGAAGGTCGTCACCACGGTGGGTGCTCCCTGGTAGACGTCGGGTAGCCACATATGAAAAGGTGCCGCCCCCAACTTGAAGGCGATACCGGCAACGACGAAGACGATGGCGAAAACCAGCACCAGATTGCCCGCCGCCACGTTCACCAAAGCGCCGGCGATGTTTCGCACATCCAGAGTACCCGTCAGTCCATAGAGCAGAGACATGCCATACAACAGCAAACCAGAGGCCAAGGCGCCGAGAACGAAATACTTCAGTCCTGCTTCCGTCGCCACCACACTGTCGCGATAAAAGGCGACCAGGGCGTATTGGCTCAGGGCCAGCAACTCCAGCCCGAGATACACGCTCAACAGGTTGCCGCCGGAGACCATTACCATAATGCCCAGCAGTGCAAAGAGCAGCAGCACGAATACCTCACCGCGGTAAATGCCACGATCCACGAGGTAACGCTTGGAATAGAGCACCACCACCAGCACGGCCAGATAGCTGAACAACTCCGCGACATTGGTGAAGGAGTCGAGCACGAAGAGGCCCGCGAAGGCCGTGCCCCTCTGCCCCATCTCAAAAATGGTCAGCACCGTGGCACCCATCAGGGTCAACACCGTCAGCACGCTGGCCAGGTCGCGCAGACGTTCGCCCCAGTACAAATCCACCAACAAGACAACGCAGGCCATCGTCAGGACCCAGATTTCCGGCAGGGCGAAAATCCAGTGCATGAGGAATGAATTCATAGGCAAAGTCCTTTACGCCGGGATCTTGGAGAGGGACACCTGAGCCACCAGATGCTGTACCGAACTGTGCACGATATCGAGGAAAGGCGCTGGCCAGAGCCCCAATAGCAGAGTGGAGGCCGCTAGGGCACCGAGTACGAACATTTCCCGACCATCGAGGTCTTTCAGCCCAGCCACTTCAGGATGGGCAATGCCGCCGAAAATCACCCGCTTGAAGAGCCATAGGGTATAGCTCGCGCCGGTGATCAGGCCCGTGGCCGCCAGAATCGCCGCCCACGGACTCACCTGATAGGTTCCGAGCACCACCATGAACTCACCGACGAAACCCGAGGTTCCCGGCAGGCCGACATTACCCATGGCGAAAAGCATCATCAGCGCGGCGAAAATCGGCATGACATTGACCACGCCACCATAGGCTTTGATATTGCGGGTGTGCATCCGGTCATAGAGCACCCCGACGCAAAAGAACATGGCCGCGCTGATAAAACCGTGCGACAGCATCTGGATGATACCCCCCTCGATCGCCACGCCATCGAACATGAAAAAGCCCAGGGTCACGAAGCCCATGTGGGCAACAGAGGAATAAGCGATCAGCTTCTTCATGTCCTCCTGCACGATAGCCACCAGTGCCACGTAAATGATCGCGATGAGGGACAAAGCGATCATCAGCCAGGCCAGTCTATGACTGGCGTCGGGCACGATGGGCAGGCTCAGGCGCAGGAAGCCGTAGGCACCCATCTTGAGCATCACCGCCGCAAGAATGACGGATCCACCCGTCGGCGCCTCCACATGGGCGTCAGGCAACCAGGTATGCACCGGCCACATGGGAATTTTCACCGCAAAAGCGAGGAAAAGGGCCAGAAAGATGAGAATCTGCGCCGTCATCCCCAGGGGGGTTTTCTGAAACGCCAGCAGACTGAAGCTGTCACCACTGTGGAAATACAAATAAAGCAGCGCCACCAGCATCAGCACCGATCCCAGAAAGGTGTAGAGGAAGAACTTGATGGTCGCATAGACTCGCCGCGGCCCACCCCAGACCCCGATGATGAGAAACATGGGAATCAACATGCCTTCCCAAAAAACATAGAAGAGAATGGCATCCAACGCGCAAAAGACACCGATCATCATGCCTTCCATGATCAGGAAGGCCGCCATGAATTGCGCCACCCGCTCCCGCACGTTGCGCCAGGAGCCGATGATCACCAGCACCGTCAGAAAACTGGTGAGCAGGATGAACCACAGGGAAATTCCGTCGATGCCCAGGTGATAGAAGATATTCAGGGCGGGAATCCAGGCGACGCGTTCGCTGAATTGCATCGCCGCCGTATGCGTATCGAACCCGGTGAACAGTGGAATGGTCACGGCGAAGGTGACCAATGACACCAGCAGCGCCAGCCAGCGGGCGGCCCCGGCGCGGCGGTCACCCATCGCGAGAACCAGCAGACCGCCGAGGATCGGCGTCCAGATGGCGTCACTGAGCAGAGTAGAATAGGTCATATCCTACCCTCTCCAGACCACGAAATACGTCATGAGCAGAATCAACCCGATAATCATCGCAAAGGCGTAGTGATAGATGTAGCCGGTCTGAATGCGCCGCCACGACAAGGCCGCCCTGCCGATCTCACGGGCCGTCCCATTGACCAAAATGCCATCGATAAGACGCTCATCCCCCACATGCCAAAACCAGCGACCAAACTGTAGGACACCACGCACCAACACGATCTGATTGAAGGCATCAAAACCGTATTTGTTCTCCAGCACCCAGATAAAGGGACGGAGAACGCGCGTCAACGCCACCGGCAGCCCCGGACGCCGCCCGTAGAACCAAGCCGCGACGGCGATACCGGAAAGGGTCAGCCAGAAGGGCCAGGCCAACAGTCCCTGCAGCAAAAACTCCCCTATCCCTTGCCAGCGGGCACCGATCTCTCCGATGGTATTCCACTGCGGGGCGATCACCAGCGAGGTATCGAGAAAATGTCCGAGACCAACAGGGCCGATATACGCCCAACCGGCATAAACCGCAGGGATACCCAGGGCGATCAGGGGTACGGTGATCGTCCAAGGGGATTCGTGCAGGTGCGCATGGATGTGCGCATCCATACGCGGAGCGCCGTGAAAGACCAGAAAGAACATCCGGAAGGTGTAAAGCGCGGTCACGAAGACACCCGCCACCAGCATGAATTCCGCCCAGCCCGCCTCTGGCAGGGTCGAGCGCCCCACGGCCTCGATGATGAGATCCTTGCTGAAGAAACCCGCGAAGGGGGGCATGCCAGAAAGCGCCAAACTGCCGATCAGGAAGGTGACATAGGTAATAGGCATGGCCTTGCGCAGTCCGCCCATTTTGCGAATATCCTGCTCATTGGCCATGGCATGAATCACCGAGCCCGCGGCCAGGAATAACAGGGCCTTGAAAAAGGCGTGGGTCATCAAATGGAAAATGGCCGCGGAAAAAGCGGAGGCACCCAGCGCCGCGGTCATGTAACCCAATTGGGAGAGGGTCGAGTACGCGATGATGCGTTTGATATCGTTTTGCACCAGGCCGATGAGCCCCATAGAAAGCGCTGTCGCCGCGCCGATGATCAGCACCACGGCAAGCGCCGCCGCCGACTGTTCATAGATCGGCGACATCCGCACCACCATGAAAATACCCGCGGTAACCATGGTCGCCGCATGTATCAGGGCGGAAATAGGAGTAGGGCCCTCCATGGATTCCGGTAGCCAGACATGCAGCGGCACCTGCGCCGACTTCCCCATGGCACCGACGAACAGGAGCAAAGCGATCCAGGTCAGCACACTCCAGGGATGGCCCGGGAGAATTTCCACCATCCGTCCGGCCAGATGGGGCACAGTCGTAAACACCGTGCGGTAATCCAGACTGCCGCAGTAATGGTATATCGCGGCAATACCGATCAAAAAGCCGAAGTCGCCCACCCGGTTGACAATAAAGGCCTTGAGTGCCGCGATATTGGCGCTTTCCCGCTGAAACCAGAAACCGATGAGCAGATAGGAAACCAGGCCCACCGCCTCCCAGCCAAAAAAGAGCTGGAGAAAATTATTGCTCATTACCAGCATGATCATGCTGAACGTGAACAGGGCGATATAACTGAAGAAACGCGCATAACCCGGATCATCCCGCATATAGCCGACCGTATAGAGATGCACGCACAAAGACACAAAAGTCACGATGACCAACATCAGCGCGCTCAGACTGTCGATATCGAAACCAACGGATACCGGCAGATGTCCCAATACGGCCCAGGTGTAGACATTTCCATAAAAAGTAATGCCGTGGCCAACCTGCCAAAGCACGGCCAAAGACAAATAAAAAGCGACGGTGACCCCGATGATGGGTGCCCAATGCGCCTGCTCCCGGAGCTTCCAGCCCCAGAAGCCCGCCACCAGGGATCCCGCCAACGGCGCCAACGGAATGGCCAGATACACGGCGAGAGGGGGGAAAACGCGCAACCAGTCAAAAAACCACATATCAACCCCTCAACTCGTCAATATCATCTACATTGATGCTATGGCGATTGCGGAAATAGACGACCAGTATCGCCAGACCGATTGCCGCTTCAGCCGCCGCCACGGTCAGAATAAAAAACACAAACACCTGTCCGTCGAGATTGCCCAGATAACGGGAAAATGCGACCAGATTGATGTTCACCGCCAGCAACAGCAATTCAATGGCCATCAGCAGAATGATGACGTTCTTGCGGTTGAGAAAAATACCGACCACGCCGATGGAAAAAAGTATCGCTCCGAGGATCAGGTAGGCCGCCAGGGTTGGTTGTTCAGCACTCATGGTTTAGGTTCCCGCAAATCCACCAGATGCATCCGATCCTTGGCGCGCACGGCCATCTGTGCGCCAATGTTCTGGGTTTTGGTACCGCTCCGGCGCCGCAAGGTCAGGGCGATGGCGGCAATAATCGCCACCAACAAAATAACCGCCGCGATTTCAAATGGGTACAGGTACTGGGTATAAAGAAGAACCCCCAACGCCCGCGTATTATCGGCATTGGCGGGTATCGCCGCGGGTGCCGGAATGTGGCCCAACGGAGCACTCCAGAAGACCGCCGCCAGTTCCAGCACCCCCAGGACGGCAATAGCCAAGCCGAGGGGCAGATAGCTGAGGAATCCCTCTTTGATACGCGTCAAATTGATATCCAGCATCATGACCACAAAAAGAAAAAGCACCATCACCGCACCCACATAGACCAGGATGAGGATCAGCCCCAGGAATTCCGCACCCAGCAGAATGAACAAGGCCGCCGCATTAAAAAATGCCAGCACCAGATATAAAGTCGCATACACCGGGTTACGCGCCGTGATCACCAGGGTCGCGGAACCCAACAATATGGCAGAAAAGAGGTAAAACAAGATCGTCGTTACTGGCATGGTCTCTGCCCCTCGTCAGCGATAAGCACGATCAGCGTCACGGTCGGCGGCCAGTTCCGCCTCCAGGCGATCACCGTTAGCCAGCAACAGGTCTTTGGTGTAAATCAGATCATTGCGAATTTCGCCGTGATAAGACAGCACCCGGCTCTCGACAATGGAATCCACCGGACAGGATTCTTCACAAAGTCCGCAAAAAATACACTTGCCGAGGTCAATATCATAGCGGGTCGTTCGCCGTGTTCCATCGCTGCGCTCTTCGCTTTCGATGGTAATGGCCAGAGCGGGACACACGGCCTCACAGAGCTTGCAGGCGATGCAGCGCTCCTCGCCGTTCTCGTAGCGACGCAGGGCATGCAAACCCCGGAAACGCGGGGATTGCGGCGTCTGCTCCTCGGGATATTGCACGGTGATCTTCCGTGCAAAGAAGTAGCGACCGGTGAGTTGCATACCACGCAGCATCTCGGTCAGAAAAAAGGTGTTAAACCATTGCTTGGGGCGAAATTGCATGTTGTTCTCCTCAGCGCAGAATGGCACGCAAGGGCGTTTCCAGAGCAACGCCGACCACCACAATCCAGGCAATAGTTACCGGGATGAACACTTT
>JAKCBU010000269.1 GCA_021839095.1 Pseudomonadota bacterium
GATTGAGCCCAATGTGCTAGGTGGCAATCCCGCTTATGCCCAGAGGAGCTTTGACGCGGCAATAAAGCAGGGGCACCTATGCCCGATCGTATCTCCCAATGGGAGGGATGGATCACTCAGCATCCAACAGGATGCCTTACTCTATGCCGCCTTGCTGGAAACGGGGGAGCACGTGGAATACGCCCTATCCCCAGGACGCAAGGCTTACGTGCAGGTAGTCCGCGGCAAGGTGCATGTGAATGGTGCCGAACTGAGCGCCGGGGACGGCGCCGGTATTCGCACGGAAACGGCCGTGGGCATCACCGCCCTCGCACCGAGTGAACTTTTATTGTTTGACTTGCATTGAGGCGGACCAGTCTCGGATATCAATGAAGACCCCCAATACGCTATCCAAAGCGACAAAAGCCGCCACGTCGCCTATCATAAGGGCTGTGCCCTGCGACTCGTGGGCGGAGCATCGCAGGATTGATCGTCCCGATCTTCCCGAGGAGGTGGCCGCCATGGAAGGGAAGGGCCTGCCTGGAGTGCTGGACTCCACTGTAAAGGATCTGGCCCCCGCCTATTTCGCCCTGGTGATGGCCACGGGCATCATCTCTCTGACGGCGAAGGCCATGGGTCTTCCGATCCTCGCATGGTTGCTTTTCTGGCTCAACGGGGCTTTCTACGGGGTTCTATGGTTCCTGTCCTTTTGGCGCACCCTCCGCTTTGGCCGACGCTTGCGCGCAGATCTCACGGATTACCTGCGCGGTCCCGGATTTTTTTCGGCGGTGGCCGGATCCAGCGTTCTGGGCAGCCAGTTCGTCGTTCTTGCGGGCCAGGAAATGGTGGCTCTTCTGCTCTGGGGCCTTTCTCTCATCCTTTGGTTGATGTTGAACTACGGTCTATTCACCGTCTTCATCATCCAAAGACGCAAGCCTTCCTTGGAACAGGGCATCACCGGCGCCTGGCTCTTGGCGGTGGTGGCCGCCCAGTCCCTCGCCGTACTCGCCGCGATTCTGGATGCGCGCTGGGAGCCCATGCATCGCCTGGAATTCAATTTCATCGCGCTCTCTTTATGGCTCTGGGGCGGCATGCTTTATATCTGGATCGTGGTGCTCATCGTTTATCGTTACACGTTCTTCCGTTTTTCGGCGAAGGATCTGGAGCCGCCGTACTGGATCAACATGGGGGCTATGGCCATCTCCACCCTTGCCGGCTCCTTGCTCATCGCCAACGGTCGCGATGCGCCTTATCTGCATTCTCTTTTACCCTTCCTCAAGGGCTTCACGGTCTTTTACTGGGCCACGGGAAGTTGGTGGATCCCGTTGCTGATCGCCCTGGAGGTCTGGCGCCACGGCGTCAAGAGGATTCCCGTCCGCTACGACCCCCTCTACTGGAGCATGGTCTTCCCCCTCGGCATGTACAGTCTCTGCACTCTCCACATGGCGCAGAGCATGGATCTGCCCTTTTTGCTCCCCCTCGGAAGGGCTTTCTTTTATCTGGCGCTGTTCGCTTGGGCGATTACCTTTTATGGAATGATCCGCCGCTTGGGGTCAGGTCTGCACACGGGAACGAAATAGAAAACCCATGCCTGCCCCGAAGTAATGGGTAAATCCACCCAGGTTCCCGCAGGGGTCTTGACGATGGTGGCCATGACAGAAATCCTCTCGACAGGATCGCTACTGTACTGAATCCGCACCCGGGGACTGTCAGAGTCATAATCATGACATCTTGTTTTGCTTGGTGGCGCTTCAGGGACTCGAACCCCGGACACGCGGATTATGATTCCGCTGCTCTAACCAGCTGAGCTAAAGCGCCGTGAGGCGCCAATTAAAGCCCTAACCGGCGCGCCTGTCAAGACTGACGGCCGGCGCTTCGCCCCTTCCGCGTCAGCGCAGCAGGCGGCGGTCAAGCAGGCGCCAGGCCCCCACGTAGGCCGTCAGTGTGTACAACAGCAATACGCCTATATGGTAAAACGCCGCGTGCGGCGGATGTCCGGTCAGCAAAGGGCGCAGCAAGGCCACGACATGGGTCAGCGGCAGCACCTGGGCCAGGTGTTGTGCAAAAGGCGGCAACGAATGGATGGGGTAAAAAACGCCGCAAAAGAGAAACATGGGCGTTATGACCAGGGTAAAATAGTACATGAAAAAATCGTAGCTCCGCGCCAGCGCGGTCATGACCAGCGCCAACCCCCCGAAACTCAGGCCCGCCAGCAGAATCACCGGCGGCGCCAAAAATATCCAGGGACCTTGTATGGCGCCGAAGAGACTGGCCACGATCATAATGGCAACGGCGCTGATCAGGCCCTTCACCGCGCACCAGAGCACTTCGCCCGCGAGAATGTCGCTGACGCGCAACGGGGTCGCCAGCATCGCCGCATAAGTGCGCTGGGCGCTCATCCGGGTAAAAGCGGAGTAGAGTCCCTCAAAACTGGCCGTATTCATGACACTACTGGCGACGATCCCGGAAGCGATGAAGGTGATATATGGCACTCCATCCATCCGCCCGACGAAACGGCCTAAACCGTAACCCAGTGCCAGCAGATAGAGGAGCGGATCGCCGAAGTTGCCCAGCATGCTCGGCACCAGCAGTTTGCGCCAGACGCGGTAGTTGCGTTGCACAACAGCGAACGCACCGGTCCCCGGCAGGATTTCACCGAGCCGCATACTCGGTTTCCTCTCTCAGATCGCGCCCTGTCAGGTGCAAGAACACATCTTCCAGGCTGGCGGGGCGTTGCAACCACTGGTAGGCGGGGTCTTCCGCGAAATATGCCAGCAACGGACTCAAGTCCGGCCCGTAGCAGATCAGGGTATCGCCCACGCGCTCACTCGCGCGCACCCACTGGCGGTGGAGATTTTGCGGGTCGGGCGGCTCGCCGTCCACCCGCCGTAATTCGACCACGCCACCGGGGATATACATGCTAATCAAGTCACGTGGGCTGTCTTCTGCCAGTATCCGGCCGTGATCGATAATCCCGACCCGGTCCGCCAACCGCTCCGCTTCATCCATGTAGTGCGTGGTCAGCAGCAGGGTTGTTCCTTGCCGGCGC
>JAKCBU010000006.1 GCA_021839095.1 Pseudomonadota bacterium
GCAATCCGCATTGACGCCTCAGTCAGGCCCTGGCCGCAATGGTCGCAGCAGCCCTCCAAATCGCGGAAGACCCCGCACATCGCCCCCACAGCTCCTCAGGCCTTGCTGGCCGTCACGCAGCAGGTACCGGAACCGGTCGCCGCGGCGCTCCGCCGCTGGGCGGCCACGCTGGATATGCTTCAGGCCGAAACGCTCGCCAACACCTCGGCGAAAGAGAACGGCGCGCGATTCTCGGAATAATCCACGAACTCCCAGGCATCCTGACGCTCCAGCAAAGTGCGGAGCAAACTGTTGTTGAGGGCGTGCCCGGCCTTATAACCGGAAAAATGACCCACCAACGGATGGCCGAGCAGATAAAGGTCGCCAATGGAATCGAGCACCTTATGACGCACAAATTCATTGGTATAACGCAGTCCTTCTTCATTGAGGATACGGTAGTCATCCACGACGATGGCGTTATCCAGATTACCGCCCAGCGCCAGGCCCATGCTCCTCAGGGTCTCCACCTCCCGCATGAAACCGAAGGTACGCGCGCGCGCCACTTCCTTGAGGTAGGAAGTCCGCGCAAAATCCACCGTCACTTCCTGGCCCCCGTTTTTCATCACCGGATGGTCAAAATCAATGGTAAAACTGACTTTGAAGCCCTCAAAAGGCTCCAACTTCACCCAGCGGTCCCCGTCCTCCGTCTCCAGCGGCTTGGTGATGCGGATAAACCGCTTGGGCGCTTTCTGCTCTTCGATTCCCGCGCATTGGATCAAAAAAACGAAAGGCGCCGCGCTGCCGTCCATGATCGGCACTTCCGGTCCATCCAGATCCACATACGCATTATCTATACCCAGACCAGCCAGTGCCGACATCAGGTGCTCGATAGTCCCTACCCGCATCCGCCCATCGCCGATATTGGTGGAAAGGCGGGTGTCCACCACGTGCAACGGATCCGCTTTAATCCATGCCCCCCCTTCCACATCGCTGCGATGGAAGACGATACCCGTGTTGACCGGTGCCGGACGCAGACCGATGTACACCTTCCTGCCGCTATGCAGACCGATACCGGTGCCCCAGATCATGTTTTTGAGTGTGCGCTGACGGATCATGTACGTGGCATCCCGCGATCTCGAAGATCGCCCTCCCGTTGAGTGTTATAGCCTACTTTACAACGTTTGTTGTCTATATACAACCAATCGGCTGGGGGACATACCTTCCGGGATGGCGCCCGAAACACATCCCCCCAAGCCATGGCCGGTTATGTATAATACCAGAGACGCGACTGCCGCAGGGCGGTTGCGCCAGAGCGGACCCTTTTAAAGACAAGGACGTAAATCATGGCAACCCCCAGCAGCAAAAAAACCCTGATGACCCTCTACTCCAGCAGCGATTGCGTCTTCGCGCACCGCGTGCGCTTCGTTTTGGAAGAAAAGGCCATGGAATATCAGACCATCGACGTCGACCTCACCAACAAACCCGAGGATCTTGCCGAACTCAACCCCTACAACCAAGTGCCCACCCTTGTGGATCGTGATCTGGCCGTCCACGAATCGGTACTCATCATGGAGTATCTGGACGAGCGGTTTCCCCACCCGCCACTGATTCCCGTGGATCCCATCTCCCGTGCCAAAGTGCGCCTGGGTCTCTTGCGTTTCGACCGCGACTGGTTCGCACCGCTCTTTCAGGCGGGCTACAGCGCCGAACACGGTAAAACCGCCAAAGAGCAGATCCGCAGCACGCTCGCCGGACTCAGCAGTATTTTCAGCCAGCAACGTTTCCTGTTCGGTGACGAACTCTCGGTGCTCGACTGCGCCATCGCTCCGCTGTTGTGGCGCCTGCCGGTCTTGGAGATAAACCTGCCCGCCGCGGCTCGCGCCACACGGGATTACATGGATCGTCTCTTCCATATGGAGAGTTTCAAGCGCAGCCTGACTCCCGCCGAGAAGTCCCTCCGTTAGCATGGACGTCGACCTCGCCCGCTTTCGAAGTTTACCAGAAGGCCTCTTTGCGCGCTGCGCCCGTGACCCGGGAGGAACGATCGCCTTGCAACGGCAGGAAGACATTTTCCGGCCGTTAACGGCAGCCGCCTTCGCCAACCGGGTGAGGGCGCGGGCCCGGGGGCTCCTGTCTCTGGGCATACGCCAGGGCGAACGGGTCATTCTGATGGCACCCAATTCACTGGATTGGGCGATCATGGATTTCGCCATCCTCGGCATAGGCGCCATCACCGTCCCGCTCTACCCGACCTTCAGCCCGCGCGAGATTCACTATGTGCTGGGCGACAGCGGCGCCGGACTGATACTCCTCGAAGGCACCAGCGAGTGGCGGCGCATGTCGAACGAAGACTGGGGTGTACCCCATGATCGCATCCTGCTTCGCGACGCGGCGGCCGCGCAGGGGGCCGGTCTGCGGCACTGGGCCGCCCTCGAAAACGAGGGTTCAGAGGTGCCCGACAGTACGCTGGATGCGCGGATGGCGGCGCTGCAGCGTGGGCAGACGGCCACCATCGTATACACCTCCGGAACGACAGGCTGGCCGAAGGGGGTGATGCTCAGTCACGGCAATATCCTCAGCAATATCGAAGGCTTCGTACCGCTCGTGCCGCTGCGTGCCAGGCAGCGATTGCTCTCCATTCTACCCCTCTCCCATGTGTTCGAGCGCGGCACCGGACACTTCGGCGCCTACCTGCTGGGGCTGGAGGTCGCTTACGCGGAGCGTCCGGATACGCTGCTGCGCGACATGGCGGCCTCCCATCCGGACATCGTCGTCGCCGTGCCACGGGTTTTCCAATTGCTCTATGGCCGGGTGCGGCGAGGTATTGAAGAACGAACCGGACTGCTCGGCCGCTTCCTGCGCCGGGGGGCCGGCCTTGAATCAGAGCGCCCGCCCGCGCCCCGCTGGCAGCGCGCCATTACGCGACGTCTGCTGGTCCGCAATCTGCGCAAAAAACTCGGTGGACGCTTATGCTTCTTTGTCTCCGGCGGCGCCCCGCTGGATGCCGAAATCGCCCGATTCTTCATTGACCTGGGATTACCCATTGTCGAGGGCTACGGCATGACCGAAGCGAGCCCGGTAATCGCCGCCAATCCACTGGCCGCCATTCGCCCCGGAACCGTTGGGCGTTTCCTACCCAACCTGGAAGGGCGGGTCGCGGCGGATGGCGAGATACAGGTGCGCGGTCCCTCCGTCATGCAGGGCTACTGGAACAACGAGAGCGCCACCCGCGAGACGCTCATGGAGGACGGCTGGCTACATACCGGCGACGTAGGCAGCCTGGACCACGACGGTTACCTGAGCATCAGTGACCGCAAAAAGGAACTGATCGTCAATTCCGCGGGCGAGAACATTCCCCCGCAAAAGATCGAGAGGCGACTGATGGCGCAAGCGCTCATTGAGCAGGCCGTCGTTTTCGGTGATCGCATGCCCTATCTCATGGCGCTGATCTTTCCCAATCAGGAACTACTGCAAAAGCAGATAGGCGCCGACGCGGAGGTTGCCACGACACGCAAGGTCATCCGCGCGACCATCTCGGCCGCCCTCACTGATTTACCTGCTCATGAACAGGTGCGACGTTTTGCGCTGCTGCCGACGGCGCTGACGGAAGCCAGCGGAGAACTGACCCCCACCCTCAAGGTGAAACGGCGTGTCGTCGCCGAGCATTACGCGGATCTGTTGGCGCAAATGCGCAAGGACTGACCCCCTCTTGCCGCTCTTGCCGCTGCTCTCGCCACCCATCGCCCTGGTCCCCGTTCTAGCGGCCCTGCAAAGGGCAGGGGGGCGAGTATTGGTGGTGGGGGGCGCGCCACGGGATGCCCTGCTCGGTATTCCCGCGCACGACTGGGATCTGGAAGTTCATGGACTGAGCGAGGCGCGCCTGGCCGAATGTCTGGCTCCCTGTAACGCCCAACGGATAGGAGGACACCGCGCGGTCTGGGTGGTGGCCGGCGCCGAGATTTCCTTGCCACAAGGTCCGGGCGGACGGATCGACCCGCATTTACCCTGGGCCATCGCCGCGCAGCGGCGGGATTTTTCGGTCAATGCCCTCGCCTGGGACTGGGGGGCGCAACGCCTTCTGGACAGTGTCGGCGGCGTGACCGATCTGCACGCCCGACGACTACGCATGGTGGGGGCAGACACCTTCGCGGAAGACCCCTTGCGCATCTTCCGCGCCGCGCGACTCGCGGGACAACTAGGTTTTTCTATTGAGACGCGGAGCGCCGCGCTCTGCCGCCAACTGGCGCCGCGCCTGCAAGGCATTCCCGGGGAGCGGCTGCGCAAAGAATGGGAAGCCCTGCTCTTGCGCGGCAGGCACCTGATCCGGGCCTGGGATAGTCTGGCCCTCACCGGGGCCATCACCCAATTTCCGGAATTGCGCGCCCTGCAGGCCGTGCCCCAACGCCCCGATGCCCATCCGGAAGGCGACGTGTGGATTCATACCGGCCGCGTGCTCGCGGCGGCGGGGCAACTGCGCCGCGGTGATCGGGCGCATGACCTGCCCCTGATGCTGGGTGCCTTGCTGCACGACCTGGGCAAGGCCAGTACGACGCGTCGCGATCCTCAGGGCCGCTGGCGGGCTTTCGGGCACGAGCAGGCACTGGCCACCGCTCACGCCTTTCTGGGCCGCTACTTTCCCGGTAACCGCGTCAGCCGCCAAGTCCTGCCGCTGATTCGCTGGCATGGCGCGCCCTACGCCCTGCACCGCGACAGCGCCGGACGCGCCGCCTACGCGCGCCTGGCCCTGCGGCTCCCTGACCGCCCCTTGTTGCTGGATGTCGCACTGGCGGATGCGCGCGGCGCGGGCACGGAACAGCCCCCGGCCCTTGCGCACACGCGCAAGGTCTGGCAGGAGATGGATCTTTGGTCCAGCCTCCCGGAGCCGCTACTGAAGGGGTCGGACCTCATGGCCTCGGGAATGGTCCCCGGTCCGACACTGGGCAAGGCACTAGCACTGGCCCACGAAATACAGGTGACCATGGGCATAAAAGACCGCCCACAGCTGCTCGCCGCACTACGCCAACGCCTACCGGAAATCAATCCCCGAGACGGCCGCGCTTGTTCACCGCCGCCACATTCCCCCACTGACTGAGGTCCCGCACCTGTACCCCCACCCACCAGTATGGGGCGACACTGTCCCGGCCATGCCCGCCGACGAGGCCTTGTCCCGGCGCCAGATACACATGTTCCAGCAGATGGCGCGCATCCTCGCGGCTCCGGAAGACCGACCAGGCCACCACTCGCTCCATGGGTGCGATCGAGGGCACCTCCCGTGCTTCATCCAGAAAATGATCATCGGTCATGACATTCCGCTCCTTCCTGTGGATACCGGCCCCACCGCGGCGCTTCGTATCTCCGCGCCTCACAGTATAATGCGCGGAGTCCAAGTCTGCATGTTTCTCTGACAGGGTGTCGCAAAACGGGTATCATCGGCGGCGGAGTGGGCCAGACGACCGCCGCGGAGCAATCCGGGGAGGAAAGTCCGGGCTCCATAGGGCAAGGCGCCGGCTAACGGCCGGGAGGCGTGAGCCTACGGAAAGTGCCACAGAAAATATACCGCCAAGCGCGCGAGCGCCGGTAAGGGTGAAAAGGTGCGGTAAGAGCGCACCGCATTTCCGGTAACGGAAATGGCAGGGAAAACCCCGCCCGGAGCAAGACCAAATAGGCATGCGATACCGTGGCCCGCGGTGCATGCGGGTAGGTTGCTGGAGCCAGTGCGCAAGTGCTGGCCTAGAGGAATGGTCGTCCACGACAGAACCCGGCTTATCGGCCCACTCCACCTCTGTATGCTTTGCCCTACGGCTTCGGGCAAATCTCGGCCACCGTCGCTTTAGCGCCGATCAACATCAATAAAAATCAATCAGATGTAAAAAATCGTCGGCGTTGCCCATCACCACTCCATTTCCCGGAGTATTTTTACGGTATTCTATTTTCCATCATATAATTAGGTGATTGCGAATAACCCTTCAAGTATTTTATTTACTCTTCATAAACATGATCTAACATGCCGTAATTATTCGTTTTTTCTCCTTGACAGCAGGCCTGCTTCCCTTTAACCTTCAAGTTGTGGGGAGAAGTGGGGCAAAGTGGAAGATTTTGGAGGGATGCGCAGGCATGTTTAGGGGAACCCATCGGCACAGCCTGGATAGCAAAGGACGCATGAACGTCCCGGCGCGATTCCGCGACTGGCTGAGTGCCCACTGCGACGGACAACTGGTGGTCACCATCGACGTTCAGAGCCGGGAAGGTGAACGCTGCCTGGTCGCTTACCCTCTGCCCACTTGGGAAAAAGTGGAACACCGCATCGCCGGACTTCCCAGTAACAATCCCACGGCTCGCCGGTTTCAGCGGCTGTTTGTCGGCCAGTCGGAAGAATTGCGGTTGGACGCCCAGGCCCGCATCCTCTTGTCTCCCAACCTGCGCAAATTTGCGGGATTGGACAAGGAACTGGTACTGGTCGGCCAGATCGAAAAGTTTGAAATCTGGGATGCCACCCGTTGGGATACCTGCCAGGAAAATTGGCTGGCCAATGCGGACGATTTCGCGAGTCTGGATGATCTGGTCCTGTGAGAGGTGCACATGAGCCAAGTACAGCGCACATTGCGGTTCTTCTGGCGGAAACCATGGCCGTTCTGCGCCCGGCGCTACAAACCGGCGCCGCGGTCCGCTGTGTGGATGCGACAGGCGGACGTGGCGGCCACAGCGCGGCCTTGCTGGCGGAACTGGGCGCGGCAGATGCCTTACTCGTGCTGGATCGCGATCCTACCGCCATTGCCGCGCTCCGCGCCCGCTTTGCGCAAGACTCCCGCGTCCGCGTCCGCCAGGCGCGCTTCAGTGCATTGGCCGATGTCCTCGGTACGCTGGGTTGGAACACCGTGGACGCCGTCCTCGCCGACCTTGGCGTCTCTTCACCCCAACTGGATGAGGCGGTGCGCGGTTTCAGCTTCTTGCGCGACGGGCCCCTCGACATGCGCATGGATCCGGAGGCCGGCATGAGCGCGGCGGACTGGCTGGCAGCGGCATCCGAAAGGGAAATCGCCCAGGTGTTACGGGAATATGGCGAGGAACGTTTCGCCCGCCCCATCGCCCGCGCCATTCTGCGTGCCCGCGAACAAGCTCCGATTACCCGCACCCTGCAGCTCGCGGAGTTGATCGCCCGGACACTCCCCCGTCAAGAAGCCGGACAGCATCCGGCCACGCGCAGCTTTCAGGGGATTCGCATTTTCATCAATCACGAGCTTGAAGAACTGAATGCTTTTCTGCCTCAAGCGATGCACGCCCTGCGCGCAGGCGGCAGATTGGCCGTGATCAGCTTCCACTCCCTCGAGGATCGGTTGGTAAAACGCTTTTTCCGCGCCGACGATTATCGCATCAGCGTCGATGCGCCTCTGCGCGCCAACGAACTCCCGCCCCTGCCCTGGCAGCCCGTAGGCAAAGCGCTGCGGGCAAGCCCACAGGAGATCCGCGCCAACCCCCGTTCCCGCTCCGCCGTGTTGCGGGTCGCCGAAAGGAGTCCTCGTCATGCGGCGTAGCACTATCCTTCTCGCTCTGCTCATTACCGCCACCTTGCTCGGCATCGTTGCCGCCCGGGAAAATACGCGCGGCCAGTTCATTGCCTTGCAGGAGGCCCAAGCCAAGCATTTTGCCCTCGACAATCGCTGGGGTCAGCTCCAACTGGAACAGGCCACCCTCGCCTCCAACGCCCGGGTCGGGGATATAGCACGCCAGAAGTTAGGGCTGGAAGCGCCCAAGAACGATCAGATTGTCATGGTCAAGACGCCATGACCCAACCCCGTACGCACTTTCGCGCCCTGTCCCCTGTCCCGCTCCCCGCGTGGCGGGCTACGGCATTGTGGGCGGTGGTCACGCTGGGTTTGGTGGTAATGATGGCGCAAGCCTGGCGCGCACAGGTGGAACGTGGCCCATTTCTGCGGGATCAGGGCGCGCTACGATACTTGCGCCATTTTGCATTGCCGGCTCAGCGCGGTCCCATTCTGGATCGTTCCGGGAAGGCGCTGGCCTTGTCCGTCCCCGTGCAGACCCTGTGGGTGGACCCGCGCCTATTCGATGCGCAACAAGCACGCTGGGCGCAGATCGCGACCGCCCTCGGTATCAGTGCGGCCACCCTCGCGGCACGGGTGCGTGGCGGTGGCAGCCAATTCGCCTTCCTTGCCCGCCAGCGCGCGCCGGAACGCGCCGCCGCCGTTCTCGCCCTGCACGTACCCGGCCTGTACAGCCTCCATGAAGACCGGCGCTACTACCCATCCGGCAGCATCGCCGCGCCATTACTCGGTTTCACCAATGTGGATGGGCGCGGGATTGAAGGGCTTGAACTGGCCTATAACGCCTGGCTGCAGGGGAAAGCGGGAGAAGAGACCGGTCTGCGCGACAATCTCGGACATCCACTGGCTCTTTTGGGCGCCGCCAGACCGGCGCAGGCTGGCCGGACCCTGACCCTCAGTATCGACCGCAACATTCAGTATGTGGCCTATACCGCCCTGGCCTCCGCTGTGCAGCGTTTTCAGGCCCGCTCGGGAGCGGCGGTCCTCATGAATGCGCGTACCGGCGAAATCCTCGCCATGGCCAGCTATCCCTCTTTCAACCCCAATGATCGCGCGGATTATCGACCCGGCCTCTATAACAATCGCGCCGTGGCCGACACCTTCGAGCCGGGCTCGGTCATGAAACCCTTCACCATCGCGGCCGCGCTGGATGATGGCAGCATCCGGCCCGATACCACTTTCAACGTAAACACGAACTGCTTTCGGGTGGCGCACTACTGCATTCGGGACGATGTGCGTCACGGCATCCTCGACCTTGCCCAGGTACTCAAGTACTCCAGCAACATCGGCGCCGCCAAGATTTCCCTGCGAACGCCTCCCGCCGACCTCTACCAGATGCTGCGCAGCGTAGGCTTCGGACAGGTGAGCGGGCTGGGTCTGCCAGGAGAAACCGGTGGCGCCGTCCCTGGTTGGCAAGGATGGGATGTGGCCCGCCGCGCGGCCATGGCCTACGGTTATGGTTTATCCGTCACGCCGTTGCAGCTCGCCGCAGCGTACGCCGCCATCGCCAATAATGGCATTTATGTCCAACCTACCCTGCTGCGCAGGGATAGCGGCACCCCCCTGCATAGTCAGCGGATCATGCCCGCCGCGACCGCCGCGCGGTTACGCGACTGGCTCACTGGAGTGACCCGCCGTGGCGGAACGGGTTTTCTCGCCGCCATACCCGGCTATACGGTAGCGGGCAAAACTGGCACATCCATCATAGCGAATGGCAAGGGCGGGTTCCGCAAGCACCAGGTCAATACCACTTTCGTCGGTTTCGCGCCTGCCAAAGACCCGCAACTGGTCATGGCCGTGGTCGTGCGCGAGCCGACGCAAGGCTGGCGTTATGGCGGTGTGGTCGCCGCTCCCGTATTCCGGGTGACCATGAGCGCTGCCCTGCATCGGATGGGTGTGCAACCGGACACCAATGCTCAAACCTGGACGGCAACCACCGCCGAACACCTCACGGCGGATCAGGAACGGCGTTGGGCCGAAGGGGCGGGCGATGCCGCGCACTGAGATCCTCGCCACCTTGCTGCCCGACGCCCCGGCACCCCTGCGCGGGATTGCCGTGCAGGGGATCGAAACCGATACCCGCCGCTTGCAACCGGGCATGCTGTATGTCGGCTTGGACACCGCACACGGCGACGGTCGCCGTTTCCTGGCGGAGGCCTGGGCGGGGGGCGCGGTCGCCGCCCTGGTGGAAGGCGATGCGGAGACCACCCGCACGGAGGACGGCCATCCCGTCTGGCAGAGTCCGCGGGCGCGAGACTACCTGGGGGCCGCCCTACGTCGCTGGTACCAATGGGATGCCGGCCGGGCACCGATTCTCATTGGTGTCACCGGCACCAATGGCAAGAGCAGTGTCGCCCGCCTCATCGCCAAACTGGCGCCACAACCCGCCATGATCATCGGCACCCTGGGTCACGGTCCCGTGGACGCTCTCGTCGCTCACCCCAACACCACGCCGGATCCCGTCCCCCTGTGGCGGACGCTGGCCACCCTGCGAGATCAGGGCGCCACAGTCATTGTCCTGGAAGTTTCTTCCCACGCCCTCACGCTGGGCCGTGTCGCGGCGGTGCCTTTTGCCGCCGCCGTCTTCACCAACCTCAGTCGGGATCATCTGGATTTTCACGGCGACATGGCGCGCTATGGTGCCGCCAAAGCCATCCTGTTCCAGACACCGGGACTGCAACTCGCGGTTTGGAACCATGACGATGCCTTCGCTGGGCAGATCGCCGCCGCCGTGGCGCCGACGGTCCGGCCCCTCAGCTTCGGGATGCGCCAGGGGGATTATCGCCCCATCGAGATCCATCCCGGCGCCAGCGGCACCCTGCTCGATTTGCACACCCCCGCGGGTCCACGCCGTCTGCGCAGTCCCCTCATCGGCCACGGCAATGTCCAGAATATGCTGGCGGCGCTAGCCACCGTGGAGGGTATGGGCTGGCCGGTCAGCGATGCCGCCATCGCCGGACTCGATCTGCCGGAGGGCCGCTACCAGCGCCTGGCGCCGATCCCTGGCAAGGCCCAGGTCATGATCGACTATGCCCACACCCCCGACGCGCTGGCGCGGGTGCTCACCGACCTGCGCGCGGTGGCCAAGGGCACGGTGACCGTTGTCTTTGGTTGCGGCGGTGATCGGGATCGCGGCAAACGTCCGGAAATGGGGCGCATCGCCGAGTGTCTCGCCGACCAAGTCATCCTCACCGATGACAACCCGCGCAGTGAAGCCCCGGAAGTCATCATTGCCGACATCCGCAGCGGCATGCGGCACGCGGCACGAAGCACCGTCATTCATGACCGCGCAACCGCCATCCGTAGGGCCATCCTGGCGGCGGGCGCAAAAGATTGGGTGCTTATCGCTGGCAAAGGACACGAGCGCGTCCAGGAGATACAAGGACAGTGTTTGCCCTTTCAGGACAGCGCCGTCGCGGCGGAGATACTACGCTCATGATTCGCCATACCCTCGCGGAAATCGCCCAGATCACCCAAGGGACACTCCTGCCGGGTAGCGATGCCGCGACGGTCATCCAGGGGATCGCCACGGACAGCCGTCAGCCGATGCTCGGACAACTCTTCGTGGGCCTGCGCGGCGCCCGCTTCCAAGGGGAGGACTTCGTGCCCGAGGCCATCGCGCATCATGCCGGGGCTGTACTGGTCGGGCGCCCCGTGGCCGCGCCAGGCGTGCTGGTGGAGGACACCCTCGCCGCATTGCAGGCCCTGGCCACCCGGTGGCGGCAGCGCTTCAGCCTGCCGCTGCTGGCGATAACCGGCTCGTGCGGTAAAACCACCGTCAAGGAAGTGCTCACCGCCATTCTCAACGAGTCGGGTCCGGTACTGGCCACCCGCGGGAACCAGAACAACCATATCGGCGTGCCGCTGACCCTGGCCCGGCTCGGGGCGGAGCACCGGTATGCGGTACTGGAAATGGGCATGAACCACCCCGGCGAACTGACCCTCCTCAGCGGAATGGCGCGGCCCACCCTGGCCCTGATCAACAACGCGGCCCCGGCGCACCTGGAAGGTCTGGGAACCCTTGCCGCGGTGGCGGCCGCCAAGGGCGAGATCCTCTCCGGCCTGAACCATCGCGGCATCACGATCCTCAACGGGGATGATCCCTTCGCCGATTTCTGGGCGGAGTTGGCACCGGGCGAGGTCTGGCGCTTCAGTTTACAGCATCGTCCGACACGGGTACGCGGACACTGGCGAGGCCACGAACACGGCGGAGTGATGGAAGTGCGTGCGCCGCAGGGGGAGTTCACCCTGGAAATCCCCTTGCCCGGTCAACATAACGGCGCCAATGTCCTCGCCGCCAGCACAGCGGCACTGTCTCTCGATATCCCCATCGCCCAGATCCAGCGGGCCGTGGCAGGACTGAAGGCGATCCCCGGACGTTTGCAGTGGCGCGCCGGGCTGCACGGCAGCCGCCTGCTCGACGACACTTACAACGCCAACCCGGCTTCTCTGGAAGCCGCTCTGCGGGTACTGGCCGGGCAGCACGGTCAACGCATTCTGATACTCGGCGACATGGGCGAACTGGGTCCCGAAGCGGCGTTGTACCATCGGCAGGCTGGAACCCTGGCGCGGCAATTGGGCATAGAACGCATATACACCCTGGGCGCCTTGGCTGCGGAAGCCGTGGACACCTTCGGCCCCAGGGCCGAAGCGTTCTCCGAACTTCCCGCACTGCTCGCCGCCGTCCAGCGCCAACTCGACGGGGAAACGGTCGTGCTGGTCAAAGGCTCCCGCGCCGCGCACATGGAGCGTGTCGTCCAGGCGCTCACTGTGGGAGACGCCTGATGCTTTACGCCCTCTTCATGCAACTCGGCCAGTTGTATCACGGTTTCTATGTCTTTCAATATCTCACCCTGCGCGGCGTACTGGCCATTCTGACAGCGTTGGTGCTGTCTCTGCTGATCGGGCCGCTGTTCATCGCCCGCCTGCGCCAATACAAGATCGGTCAGATCATCCGCAATGATGGTCCTGAAACCCATCTCAGCAAGCAAGGCACACCGACCATGGGGGGTGCCCTGATTCTCCTGGTGGTGATCTTGACCACCTTGATCTGGTCGGATCTCGGCAATCCCCTGGTCTGGATCGCCGTGATCACCACCTTGGCCTTCGGCGCCATCGGCTTTGTGGATGACTGGCGCAAGCTGCGCCGTAAAAACACCAGGGGCCTGTCGGCACGGACCAAGTACGGCCTCCAGTCGCTGGTGGCTTTTGCCGCGGCGAGCGTGCTCTATGGCATCGCCAGCAGACCCGTGGAGACCAGCCTGATTCTGCCCTTCGTGCCCCACGTCCTGATCCCGATGGGTATCGGCTTCATTCTGTTCAGTTATTTCGTGATCGTCGGCACTTCCAACGCGGTCAATCTCACGGATGGACTGGATGGCCTGGCTATCGTACCCACCGTTATGGTGGCGGCGGCATTGGGCATATTCGCCTACGTCTCCGGGAATGCCGTCTTCGCACGCTACCTGGATGTGCCGTGGGTACCGGGATCCGGACAAATGCTGATTTTCTGCGGTGCGCTGGTGGGTGCGGGACTGGGGTTTCTCTGGTTCAACACCTACCCCGCCGAAGTCTTCATGGGAGATACCGGCGCTCTGGCGCTGGGCGCCGCTCTGGCCATCGTCGCTATCGTCGCTCGCCAAGAACTGGTGCTGCTGATCATGGGCGGCGTTTTCGTGGTGGAGACGTTGTCCGTGATGATCCAGGTGACTTCCTTCCGTCTCACTGGCAAGCGGGTGTTTCGCATGGCGCCTTTGCACCATCATTTTGAGAAAAAAGGCTGGCCTGAACCCCGGGTGGCGGTCCGCTTCTGGATCATCACCGTGATTTTGGTTCTCGTCGGCCTTTCCAGCCTGAAGATACGCTGACATGGACCTGAACGGCAAAAAAGTATGCATCGCGGGCCTCGGTAAAACCGGCCGCACGCTTCTGCACACCGCATTGCGCCTGGGTGCCGTTTGTCGTGCCGCGGATACCCGCCGGCTGCCCGATGCCGATGACCTGCGTCATCGTTATCCTCAGGTAAGTTTCCATTTCGGCGAGATGCCCGATGATCTGTTCGAAGCGGCGGACCTCATTCTGCTCAGCCCAGGACTCGCGCCGGCACTGCCCGCCTTGCGGCAAGCCGCACGGGCGGGCACCGAAATGATCGGGGACATCGAACTTTTCGGCCGCCTCGCCCAAGCGCCCATCGTCGCCATCACCGGCAGCAATGGCAAAAGCACCGTTACCACACTGGTCGGCGCAATGGCTCAGGCTGCCGGGCTACGGGCAGCCGTAGGCGGCAATCTCGGCACCCCCGCCCTCGATCTTTTGCCTTCCACCGGCCCTGAACCAGATCTCTATGTACTGGAGGTCTCCAGCTTTCAACTCGCTGCCTGTCAGCGTTTTCGGCCGCGGGCGGCAGCCTTCCTCAACCTGAGTCCCGATCACCTGGACTGGCACGGCAGCTACGTCGCCTATGCCGCCGCCAAAACGCGTATTTTCCGGGCCATGGGCGCGGGGGACACCCTGGTGCTGAATGCCGACGACGCCTTTACGGCCGCCTTGCCCGCGCAGGTGCCCGCGGATGTGCTGGTGCAGTTCTTCGGCGGAGAGGGCGGGAGCGACGCCTATATCGCGGAGCAGCGGATCTGTCTCCGTGCCAGCGGACCGCTGCTGGCCCTGGATGAAATGCCACTGCGCGGTGGCCACCATCAGGAGAACGCGCTGGCGGCGGCCCTGCTTGCCCGTGCGGTGGGGATCCCGCGCGCCGCCATTCAGGAGGTATTGCGTACTTTCCCAGGATTGCCCCATCGTCTCGCCCGGGTAGCCGAAATCGACGGCGTGGGTTATTACGATGATTCCAAGGGCACCAACCCGGGCGCGACCCTCAAGGCCATCTCCAGCCTGCCGGGCCCGTTGGTCCTGATTCTCGGCGGCGATGCCAAGGGCGCGGATTTGACCCCGCTCCAGGCAGCCTGCCAGGGCCAGCGCGCCGCCGTCGTCCTCGGCAAGGATGGTCCGCGGATCGGCGCGCTGCTCGCGGATGTGTTACCGGTGCAATCCGTCGAGACCATGGCGGCGGCGGTGCAGGCGGCCGCCCGAATGGCCCGCAGGGGCGACCAGGTGTTGCTCTCGCCAGCTTGCGCCAGCACGGATATGTTCACCGACTATCAGGACCGCGGCCGCCAGTTCGCCGCG
>JAKCBU010000270.1 GCA_021839095.1 Pseudomonadota bacterium
GGACCGCTGTTGGCGGGTTTGTCACCGGCGTTGGTGTGCTTCCTGGTGCCGTACGCTGAACCACTGGCAGCACCCTGGGCAGGGATGCTCCCGGACCAAGGGCGCTGGGGACGACTTGGATATGGACCCGCGTTGTACCCTGACTGAGCATGCCGAGCAGCCGGGCCGCGCCATAGGAGATATCCATGATCCGCCCGCTCACGAAGGGACCACGATCATCCACCAGCACCACCAAGCTGCGCCCGTTCTCCAGATTGGTGACCCGCACGCAGGAAGGGAGCGGCAGGGTTCGGCTGGCGGCGGTCATTTGCCGGGCGTGGAAGGCTGTGCCCATGGCGGTTATGTTGCTGGAGGACTGTTGGTCGTACCAGGAGGCGATGCCGTTTTCGGAAAAGCCCGTATCGTTCCGTATGGGGTGGTACCATGTGCCGTTGATCTCGTAGGGTTGGTTGTAGGCGGCATTGAGATTGGGTGTGGGTGCGTAGCAATCCTGTCCGGTGGAATAAGCGGAGCCCCGCACGGTTGAACTGTAGCCCGGTGCGCTGGCGACGCGACCCGGCATGCTTGCGCAGCCAGCCAACGCCGCCGCCGCCAGGCCAAAGGCCCCCAGTCTGAAAACCTGAAGATGGTATCGCACGAGTATTCCACTCCTCTGGGTCCGGGGGCGGTCCTGGACGCACCCTCCCCCGGCCCACGTCTGCGTAGGTCTCCGCATTCTAGGCGATAATCTTGAGAAAATTCAAGAAAGGCTGAGGGTTAAGCGCTTATTTTCAAGTGATGAGCGAAAATTGGGAGAAAGACGGCCGCGGAATCGCCGTCATTGGTCCATTTATCGGGGAGAACAAGTATAGCCCGCCGGACAGCTCGGGGGCTGCTGGTATTGAGGCGCCGTTGGCGTGCACACATAGCCTGCCGGGCAGGGCACGCTGCCCGGTGGGGGGGCATAATAACCAGGCTGTGGTGCCGGTGCCTGTCGTTGACTGTTGGAAATGCCATAACCGGCCAACCCGCCCAACCCGGCGCCAATGGCGGCACCCGCCAGCGGGGCGCCCGTCTGGTTGCCGATCACGGCGCCGGCCAGAGCCCCGAGCAGAGACCCCCCCGCCGTATTGGCCGTAGTGCTGTTGCTGGCGTAGGGGTTATTCGCGCAGCCCGCCAACGCGAGGGGAAACGTTGCGATCATCAACCAGCGCGCAGTTTTCATGGTTATGTCTCCTCATAGGGTCTCACAGGACGTCTGAATGCTCATTATGAAGTAAAATTCCATAGGGACACCAGCGGGATTTTTGCCAGAGGCATCCCCTCCGTCTTTTTTTGCGGTATAATGCGCGGCGGCGGTTCATTCGCCGGACCGACGTCGTTGTTTGCCATGGAGAATCCTATGACCTTATCGTCGCGCCTCGCAGTCGCCTTGGTCGTGCTCACTCTCGGGCTGAGTGGCTGTACGGCCGCTTGGGCCCCGCAGGTCAACCCGGTGCCCTACTACACGTATTATCCCGCAGCGCTCGGCGTCGTCACTGCCGCGGCCGAAAAAGCCCTGCCCCAGGCGGGTATGCGGTTTACCGGATCCAAGCAGGTCGATCCCGATACGACGGAAGTGCGTGGTTACGACTCCGAGGGAAATGCGATTTTGATTACCTTGCATGCCGAAGGCGCGGCGGTTACTAAATTTTCGGCGCGCATTGGTCTTTACGGACACCTCCGGGAAGTGGAAGCGATCGAACACTGGATGGGGCGCTACGTCGGGCAATCCATGGCGCGGCCCTGAGGCGGTCGTGGCCAGGACAGGGGGCGCGGAATCCGGCGTGCTTTGGAATCTCCTGTTACTTCCAGCGCCCGTTATTCCGAAGCACAATCCGCAGAGCGTAAAAGCACGACCACCGTGGCGATGGACTATGGGGTGATCGCTTGGCCGGACGGCAAATTCAGGCTCCACCTCTATGCCATTCCCGGGCAGGAACGCTTTCAGTTCATGTGGGAGATTCTCGGTAAGAATACCGATGGGCTCATCGTGCTCATCGACGCCAAACGGCCCCGACCGACCGCCGCCCTGCATCTTTACCTGGATAAAATCCTGCCCCTTTTGAACCGGGCAATAGGGGTCGTGGCCCTCAACAAGCTCAATGCGAAAGAGCGAAACGCCCTTGATCTCCCGCCCTATTTACGGCATGGCGACCTGCGTCTGCGGCTGACCACGACCGATACCCGGGACCAGGAAGAAGTTCTCGCCTTGCTGCGTTTGCTGATCGCTGAAATGGCCCAGGAGTTGCACCCCGCGACCGCCCCCTGAAGGGAGGGGTTTTCTCCCGGAGGAAACGGTCACGGCGTTTATCCCGCGACGGGGTCTTCCTGCCGATGGTTTTTATGGAGGAGGCATACGGTGCGGTTATGGATTGAATATGGCGCAATCGCCCGACTGCGTGCCTCGCAGATAAGCCATGAAATCCGAGGCGGGCATCGGTCTGGCGATGCCATAGCCCTGACCATGGTTGGCCTGCATCCCCCGGAGCAGGCGGGCGATTTCCGCGTTTTCGATACCTTCGGCGGTGACGCTGACGCCAAGCGCATGCGCCATTTGAATCATCGCGCGAATCATCTGCTGATGACGGCCGCTGTGGACCATGGGGATCACAAAGCCGTGATCGATTTTGATCTGGTTGCAGCCGAGTTCGAGAAGATACTGGAGCGCCGCCGGACCCGTGCCGAAATCATCCAGGGCGAAGCGCACCCCCAAACTTTGGCAGTCGGCGATCAATCGGGACGTTTTGGTGATGTCGCGAAGGGCGATCCGCTCCACCAATTCCAGGCAGACGCGCTCCGGAGGAAGCGCCGGGCACTCGGTGAGTGTACGGCGCAAGTCATCACACAGACGATGATTTTCCACCTGGCGGGCGGCGAGATTGATCTGGATGTCCAGATTCAGGCCCTGTTTGATCCACGCTTCCCCCTGCCGGCAGGCGCTACGGATCACCCATTGGCCGATGGGGTGCATGATGGGGGAATCCTCGGCGATGTTGAGGA
>JAKCBU010000271.1 GCA_021839095.1 Pseudomonadota bacterium
CGCTGCCCTCGGCAAAGAGCAGGGTGAGCAGATCACGCCGCCGCAGACCCAGATGCCGGAGCATGGCGAATTCGCTGCGGCGCATTAGCGTCTGCGCCCCGAAGCCGCTGCTCACCCCCAGCAGCCCGATCACCATGGCGACAGCCTCCAGTGCATAGGTGGCGACAAAGCTCTGGTTGAATATCTGTAGGCTCTTGCTGCGAATTTCTTTGGGGGTCGCGATCACTAATTGGCCACCATCGGGCAGTGTCTGCCGCAAGTTGCGGATGGCGGTCGGTATCGCAGCGCCGGGACGCAGCCAAAGGGCGACGCCATTGACCGCATCGTCTCCGGACCATGCGCGGTATTGCTGAATGGGTATAGACACTGAACCCTCCTGATAGGCGTAATCCCGATAGACGCCGGCGATGGTCACCGCCCGCTCCTGCCCACCCAGCGGCAGATGGATCACCTGCCCTGCCTGCCAGCCACTGATGCCTGCCAGAATCTCCGAAATCCACACGGGCGGTGGCTGTTGTGGCCCGACCCTGACCGCATGGAGGATCTGCAATTCCCGCTCCGGATCGCTAGTGTTCATGCCCCGCGCGAGAAGCGTCACCGGCGGGTGTCCCGGCAACAAATTCAGAGTGACCCGCCGCAGGGGCGAGCAGGCGCGGACATCGGGCAGTGCGCAAAGCTGGTGCACTGCGCCATGGGGGAGGAGTGAGTCTCTATTCATCCCGGCCTGCACATAGAGGTCCGCGCGTAAAATGTCGGTCAACCAGTTGGCGACGGAGTCGCGGAATGAACCTACCATCACCGCCATGGCCACGACCAGACTAAAGGCCACTACCACTGCAGCCAGGCTTTGCGCCGCCCGCCCCGGCGCGCCCCGCAGTTGTTCCAAGGCCAGACGCCATACGGGTGCATGGGGCAAGGGAAAGAGCCGGGTCAGTGCGCGCAGGAGCGGTGCCAGTAAAAAGAGCAGGGCAAAGAGCAGGCAGGCTACCGCGCCGTAGGCTAGATAGGGGATGCCGCGGATGGCCGGCGCCAACGACCCTGCCAAGGCCAGTCCCAAGAGCAGCAGACCTACCCAGGGATGCTGGTGCTGCTGATGGGCCTGCTCTTCAGATCCAGCCCGCAACGCCAGGGCGGGGATCGCCCGGCTGGTTTCCCAAGCCGGTAAAAAGGCGCCGGTCAGCGCCGCTCCCAGGCCCGCCACGAAAAAGATCAGCAGGAGTCCCGGATGCCATTGCAGGTGCAAAGCCGTGGCACTGAAATATCCTGCTCCGAGGTCGCCACCCATGTGTGCCAGGGCCAGCCAAGCCGCCAGCACGCCCAGCGCCAGACCTAGCAGCGCGCCCGGCAGACCCAACGTCGCACCTTGCAACAATACGGCCAGTACGACTTCCCTGCGGCGCAGACCCAGGACCCGCAACAGGGCCAGTTGCTGCCGTTGCCGCACTACCCCCATGGCCAGGGTGGAATAGACGAGAAAAGCTCCGGTAAACAGCGCTACCAGCGACAGTACCAGCAGGTTCACGCGATAGGCGCGCGAAGCATCCGCAGCCACGTGTCCTTGCTGCGCCGGGCTTTGTAACACAGCGCCGACCGGCAGGTGTCCCTGCCATCGCGCGAGAAAATGCGTGATGGGTATTCCGGGGCGCAGACGTAGGTCGACCTGATTGATGGTGCCGATCCTTCCCCACAGCCACTGTACTGCCGCAATGTCCATGACGCCGAATGCTTCGCTGCTGCCCACACCCGGCAGTTCGCCGATGATTCGCAGTGCGCGTGGCTGTCCGTTCGCGTCGACCGTCAGCGTATCCCCTACCCGCAGGCCGAGATGTGTCAGCGCCGCCGGGCTCAGGGCAATGTGGTCGGGGGTCAGCAGGGCAAGCGGGCTATGCAGATTGAAAGGCAGTAGCGGTTGTCCCATGCGCGCCGCCTGGAAGGCGTCAATGCCGAGAATGGGGAGCGTGCCCTTCCGGGCAGGATGCAGTACCTGCACCTGCATGCGGATTTCCGGAGTGGCCACGGCCACATCTCTGGCCATACTCAGGCGCACATACCATTGTTCGGAAAAGCCCTGCCCCGGCGCCGTCAGGGTCAGGTCGGCCTGCCCCGACAAACGCCGCAGCCCGGCAGAAAAATCGCTTACGGCCTGGATGTTGATGAGGGCGATGGCCAGCCCCAGCGCGACCCCCAGCGCAATGCCGATGATCGCCAGCACGCTCGCCCCAGGCCTCTGGCGGAGGGGGCGCCATACGGCTGCCTGCCATGGAATCCGGGTAATCACAGGGGATGGAAGCCCTGCGCGTCGAAACGCAGGCGGCGTTGCGCCCGATCTGCCGCTGTCGCCGAATGGGTCACCAGCACAATAGCCGCCGCCTCTGCTTCTCCCGCCTCACGCAGGAGGCTGAGCACGGTTTCCGCAGATTCGGCGTCGAGGCTCCCCGTCGGCTCGTCCGCCAGGATCAGCGACGGGCGATGTACTACCGCCCGCGCTACCGCAACCCGCTGCATCTCGCCGCCGGAAAGCTCCCGTGGCCAGGCATTCAGGTGACCGCCGATGCCGAGCCGTTCCGCCAGAGTTTTAACCCGCTGATTCATGTCGCGCCAGGAGAGGCCGTTCAGTCGCCAGGGCAGGGCGATGTTTTCCTCTACGGTCAATTGCGGGATCAGATGAAAGGCCTGAAACACAAAACCCATGTGCTGCCGCCGCAGGAGCGTACGCGCATCGTCATCCAGGGTGTCGAGCGGTTGACCCTTGAAAGTCATGTGTCCCGCATCGGGGTGATCCAGGCCGGCAATAATATTGAGCAGGGTGCTTTTGCCAACGCCGCTTTCCCCCATGATGGCTACAAAGTCTGCTGGTGCTATGTTGAGGCTCGCATTGCGGAATAACCAACGCTGAGGGTCTCCCGGAAGCCGTTTTGCCAGATTGTTCAGAACCAGAAGTGCAGTCACGCCATCCTTTCCAAGCTTTGCCAAACGCAGATGGTTTACCATACGCCAAGCCCGCAACGGCGA
>JAKCBU010000272.1 GCA_021839095.1 Pseudomonadota bacterium
CGCAGCGGGCGATGTAGCGCTGGGCGAACGCCAGATAGTCCAGAATGCCCTCCGCATCCGTCCATTGCCGGAAGAAGACATTGTTCTTGAAAAAGGCGTTATGCCCATAAGCCGCATGGGCGATCACCAGAGTCTGCATGGTCATGGTGTTTTCTTCCATGAGGTAGCTGATGCAGGGGTTGCTGTTGATCACCAGTTCATACGCCAGACCCATTTCGCCGCGACGGTACTGCCCGGATTCGATGGCACGCTGCTTGCCGAAGGACCAGTGGGCGTAATAGACCGGAAGCCCGATGGAGGCATAGGCATCGAGCATCTGCTCGGCGCTGATGATCTCCAACTGGTTGGGATAGGTGTCGAGCTGAAGTTCTTCCGCGGCGATGGCCGCAATTTCTTCGGTGACCGCATCGATCCGCGCGAAGGTCCAGTCATTGTCGGTAAAGAGGAACCTAGACATGGCTTGGCGTCTCCTCAGTGGCAAAGAGTGTCCGGAACATCGGGTAGATATCCTCGCGCTCGCTGGCACGGGCGGTGACCAGCTCCGGGAAGTCCTGGGCAATGGCATCGTAGAGTCGCAGAAGATCACTCTCGCTGTCCCGGTTGACCTCCAGATAGAAGAGGTTGCGCAGGCGCGGCAGCAGGTTCAGGAGGTGCTCTTCCACCACGGCGTTGTCGGCAAAATAATTATCACCGTCGGATACCTGTGCCAGATAGACATTCCATCGGTCCGGGGGGAAGCGTTGTTGCATGATTTCTTCACTCAGGATGATGGCCGGAGAGACCAGCGTTCCACCTCCCTCGCGGGCGCCGAAAAAGGCCTGTTCAGTGCACTCAGAGGCGGTACTGTGGTGCTTGATGAAGACGATCTGCACGGCCTGATAATGCCGGTGCAGGAACAGATATAGCAGCAGAAAGAAGCGCTTGGCCAGGTCCTTTTCCTTTTCGCCCATGCTGCCCGAAACGTCCATGACGCAGAACATCACCGCGTTGGTAATGGGGTGGGGCTGCTGGTCGATATGGGCGAAGCGCAGGTCGGCCTCGTCGATGAAGGGAATCGCTTTGATTTTGCGCTCTAGCGCGTCAATCTGATGATCCAGTTCGCTGAGGCGCTCCTGCTCTACGGAGACATCTTGCTTCTGTGCCAGACGGCCTTGAATCTCCTCCTGCAGGACGTTGCGAGCATCCAGCAGATCCTGCAATTCGCGGCGTTTTCCGGCACGCAAAGCCAGCCGGCGGGCACGGGCAGCACGCATGGTGCGGCCGACGTGCATGCGGGAAGGGCTGCCGTCCTTGATGAAACCAGCCCGCCGCCATTGATCGGTCTGGATATCCCCCTGTGCCATTTTACGCAGATTGGGTAACGCCAGCCCGTCAAAAAGCAGGTCCAGAAACTCGTCGGCGGAGAGGACGATGGCGACTTCGTCTTCCCCCAGACCGTCCGGAGAACCCTCCCGACCCTTGCCGGAACCGCCCCCCTCGGGCTTGCTGATTTCGTCGCCACGCTGATATTCCTTGTTACCGGGTAATACCCGCTCCCAGGAGGTATCGCTGAGGTCGCGGCGAAAGCTGGGTTCATGGAGATCGCGGGTGGGGATGGAAACGGGTTGGTCAGTATTGGCCAGATCCTCGATGGAGCCGGAGCGGGCCATTTTTTCGACGGCGACCTTGAGTCGGGCGCGGACACGCCTTTGCAGGCGATCCTGATTGGCCGTGGATCGGGTTCCGGAACTGCGCCGGTCGATGATCATGCTCATGACAGACTCCCTGCTGGCGACGCCTCACCCTCATTATGACCCAAAATGAGGCGGATGGTTACGGTGGACCTCCCCCATGGACGGTCCACCGGGAACACGGTTTATTCGTAGACCTGCTCACCGTGCTGGGTGATATCCAGCCCGTCCCGTTCCTGCTCACTTATGACGCGCAGGCCCAGGGTCCAGTCGATGGCCTTGAGGATGACGAAGCTGACGATGGCATCATAGACAATCGTGACACCAACACCCGTCGCCTGAATGAGCAGTTGTCCGGTATTCCCTTCCAGCATACCCGCTGTACCACCGATGGCCTTCACCGCGAAAACGCCGGTCAGCAACGCGCCGATGATGCCGCCGATGGCATGGACGCCGAAGGCATCCAGAGAATCGTCGTAACCCAACAGGTTCTTCAGGTAGACCGCAGCCCAGAAACAGATGACGCCCGCCGCAAGGCCGATCCACAATGCACCCATGGGGCCGACAAAACCCGAGGCGGGGGTAATGGCAACCAGACCGGCTACAGCGCCGGAAGTCATGCCCAGCACCGTCGGCTTGCCGCGCGCCAGCCATTCCGCAAACATCCAGGAGAGGGCCGCCACTGCGGTCGCAATCTGGGTAGTGGACATGGCCATCCCCGCGCGGTCGCTGGCTGCCACTGCCGAACCGGCGTTGAAGCCGAACCAGCCCACCCAGAGCAGGGATGCGCCGATCAGGGTATACATCAGATTATTGGGGTGCATGGCGTCATGCCGGTAACCGATCCTCTTGCCCATGACGAGCGCTGCGACCAGCCCGGCGATACCGGCGTTGATATGCACCACTGTGCCGCCCGCGTAGTCGAGGACGCCATCCGCAGCCAGCCAGCCGCCCGGGCCCCAGACCATGTGCGCGATGGGCGCATAGACCAGCAACGACCAGAGCCCGGTGAACCAGAGCAGGGCGGAGAACTTCATCCGTTCAGCAAAGGCGCCGACAATCAGGGCCGGCGTGATGATGGCGAAGGTCATCTGAAAGGTCATGTAAACCGATTCCGGAATGGTGGGGGCCAGACCATTGGCGGAATCCAGGCCCATGCCGTTGAGGAAAAGCCGACTCAGCCCGCCCATGAAAGCATTGCCTGAGGTGAAGGTCAGTGAGTAGCCTATGAACATCCACAGTACGGAAACCAGGGCCGTGATGGCGAAACTCTGCGCCGCCGTGGCCAGGACATTTTTCTTGCGCACCATGCCCGCATAAAAGAGGGCCAGGCCGG
>JAKCBU010000273.1 GCA_021839095.1 Pseudomonadota bacterium
AGCTTGAACCTGGGTGATGGCCTGCAATAAGCGCGTGCCGGTTTCTTCGGCGCCGCGTCCGGCGGCGATGAGGCCATCTTCGTGGCCGGCCATCTGGATAAGCCGTGGTAACGGTCCTTGTCGGACGAGGCGGGAAAGGGCCAGTGCCATGGCTGGCGTGCCGTATTCCGCGTCGCGGGGCGTGATTGGCAAGCCCAGGGCTTCGTGTTGTTGCCAGAGCAAGGGATCATGAATATGAAAAACCCAGCGGATCTCCGGGTTGGCGGCGTAGCAGGCGGCATGACTGAGCGCTTCCGAAGAGGGTGGGTGGGGCCCTTCTGCCGCGAGCCGGTTCTGCGCGATGTCCCAGTGGGTGACCAGACAGAAATGCTCGGGCGCCAACGTCGCCAGGTGCCCGGTCTGGGTCGCCGTGATCAGGAAACCGCCGCCGCAACGACAGCTCACGTTGCCGAAACCGATGCCGTCGTAACGGGCGGGATCGGCGCCGATCAGTCCCTGGGCGTGCAGTCTGTCGCGCCAATGGCTGAGCACGGCCCGGTCTGGGCTGTCGACGACGGCGCCTCCCTGCCATGTGAGTGCAAACTTGCTGACGCCTTCCGATGCCATCCTCGTCCTTAGCGCTTCCCGAAAACGCGTTGCAGCAGACGGTACCAGCCCGGTACCTGTTCCGATACCGGCGCCTTTGGTGGCGGTGGGCGGTGCGTCGTTGGCAGGGAGGCGCCCGGCGGATAAATGTCCACCAGCGTCGCTCCCCAACCGCTGCGGTCGTGGGCCAGACGAAAATTCCGAACCATGGGTTCGCGGCGGAGCAGTGCGTGAACGGTTTCGCGCAATACGCCCTTGCCTTTGCCGTGGATGATGCGAATTTCCGTGATGCGGGCGGCGCGGCAGGCGCGGAGATATTCACGGACCAGATCGGGCACGTCTTGCGGGCGGAATGCGTGCAGGTCGAGCACCCCATCGACGGCTGTCCGTACGGGGGGGACGGACGGTCTGTTGGGGTCGGATCTTGGCATGGGAGCCGTGCCCTCAGGCGGCGGTGTCCGCTGCCGGATGCCAGCGGATCCAGAGGGCCAGCGTCACTAGAACGGCTGGCAGGGTCACGGCCAGCGCCGGCATCACTATCAGCAGAAAGGCGAAGAATACGGCACCGCCGAGGTAGGCGAGCAGGGCGGCTATCTGCTGGTGCAGGGCGAAGGGCAGGGGCTGGTGTCTGCGGAAACTTTGAATGCAGACCAATACGATGCTGGTCAGCGTGCTGGTGAAGACGACGGACGGGACCCCGGCGACATCGATCAGTCGCGCCGCCACGCTTTGCATCCCCATGCCGATGGCGGAGAAAAGGATCAGGGCATAGAGCGGGATACCTCCCGGCGGAAAGCCCCACCGCAGCCAGCAGAGCGCGTACAGGGCGAGGAAAACGATTTCCAGGCCTAGTATCCTGCGCAGTCCGAAGGCGCGCTCTTTCCAGAGTGCGGCGATGGCCACACCCGTGATGAATCCCAGCAGGGCGGTGAGGGAATGGGTGGCTGAAAGCAGATGACCTTGACCGGCGGCGATGCCAAGGAGTGCGAGGTTGCCGGTCATCGCCGAGGTGAATATCATATTCAGCTTGAGGAATGCGACGACGTCCGCCGCGCCGGAGGTGGCCGACAGCAGGTGCAGGGAGCGGTCGGATCGGCCCAGACGCTGGGGTGCGGGCGGGACCGTGGTCGTGACCATCAGAGCAACACCCGCTCAATACCTCCCTGGCGCGTGGCGTTGATGAAGCCTTGCTGCCACTGCGGTCCCAGAATCCGGCGCGCCAGTTCCACGACGATGTAATCGGTGTCGAGCCCCGTATCCTCGCGGTAACGTTCCAGACCTTGCTGACAGGCGGGGCAACTGGTGAGTAGCTTGACGTTGCCATTCACCGCGCGCGCGGTGCCGGTGAGCTGCAGGATGCCTTCCTTGAGGATTTCTTCCTTGCGGAAACGCAGTTGGGTCGCGATGTCGGGACGGCTGCTGGCCAGTGTCCCCGCGTCTCCGCAGCAACGGGCGGAGTCCAGCACCCGTTGTCCGAGCAATTGTGAGGCGACGGTCTGGGGTTTGTGTGTTTTCATGGGGCTGTGGCAGGGGTCATGATAGAGGTACTGCACGCCTCCCACACCTTCCAAAGCGACGCCTTTTTCCATCAGGTACTCATGGATATCCAACAGGCGGCAGCCGGGAAAGATTTGCTGAAACTGGTATTGCAGCAGTTGATCCATGCAGGTGCCGCAGGACAGGATCACGGTCTTGATATCCAGGTAGTTCAGCGTGTTCGCCACGCGATGAAAAAGCACCTGGTTGCGCACGGAGATTTCCTGCCCCTTATCTTCATGACCACCCGCCGTTTGCGGATAGCCGCAGCAGAGGTAGCCGGGTGGCAAGACGGTTTGCGCGCCAACATGATGCAGCATGGCCAGTGTCGCCAGACCGATCTGGCTGAAGAGCCGCTCGCTGCCGCAGCCGGGAAAGTAAAAGACCGCGTCGCTGTCGTCCGTGACTTTGGCGCTGTCGCGGATGATGGGCACGGTCTTGTCGTCGACGATGGCGAGGAGTTGGCGCATGGTTTGCACGCCCATATCCGTAGGCAATGGTTTGCGCAGGAAGTGGATGACCTCGGCGCGCAGGGGGGTCTTGCCGGTGGTGGCCGGGGGTGGCCCCTTGGGCAGCAGCGGTTTGACAATGGTATGTGCGAGGGCCTGCGCATTGTAGGCGGTTTGCAGTACACTCCGCCGTAAAAAATGAACCTTGCCGGGCTCGGTGGCATTGAGGTAGGTCATGGCCAGCCGGGTGCCGAGATTGAAGGACTTCTCGCCCCGCGCCCGGAGAATGTTGCGCATGTGAATGGAGACCTTGCCGAAGTCGATGTTCACCGGACAGGGGGTTTCACACTTGTGGCAGGTGGTGCAGTGGTCAGCCACATCGTTGAGGGCGGCAAAATGCTGCTGGGAGACGCCGCGTCGTGTTTGCTCCTCGTA
>JAKCBU010000274.1 GCA_021839095.1 Pseudomonadota bacterium
CGGCATCTCCGTGGCGCTCGATGGGACCGCGCCAGGCCCGTTGGAAACTGCGCTGGTCGCCGAGAAAGCCAGGCAGGAAGAAGTCGAATTGTGCCCAGAGTTCGCCGAGATGATTTTCCAGGGGGGTGCCGGTGAGGGCGAGCCGATGCCGGGTAGGAATCTCACGGATGGCTTCGGCGGCGCGGCCCTGCGCGTTCTTGACCATCTGTGCCTCATCGAGAATCAGTAAATGAAAGTGCTGATTTCTGAGCGTTTCGACGTCCCGCCAGATCAGCGGATAGGTGGTAAGAATCAGGTCATTGTCAGGTATCTGGGCGAAACGGCTGCTGCGCTCTTTGCCGTGCAGGGAGAGTACCCGCAGGCCGGGAGTGAAGCGTGCCGCCTCTTCCCGCCAGTTATGAATCAGAGAGGTAGGCATGATGATCAGGGCGGGATCCGTCAGGCGGCCACTTTCTTTTTCCAGCAGCAAATGGGCGAGGGCCTGGGCGGTTTTGCCGAGACCCATATCGTCCGCGAGAATGCCTCCCAAATGATGCTCGCGCAGGAATTGCAGCCAGGCAAGCCCGTCCTGTTGATAGGCGCGCAGGGGGAGGGTAAAACCTGCGGGCAGTGGGACGGGGGGAATCTCTCCGTTTTGAGGCAAAGATCTAGCCAGAGCGCGCACGGCATCCATCCCCTCACTGCGCCACTGGCTGCCGTCCACCAACCGGGCGAGGCGGGGCGCGTCAAAGGCGGACATCCGCAAAGGCCCCCCGGCGTCCAGGCTGAACAGATCGATGAGGGTCCCGACCAGAGGTTTCAGGCGATCCGCCGTGGTCTGGATAGGCACGCCCGCCGGGGTGTGCAGATGGATATACTCATCATCGGGAATGGTGCTGAGACCGCCTGGATTCAGCCAGCGCGGATCACGGGCGAAGAGGGCGCCGAGCAGGGGGGACAGCGCCAGCCGCTTGCCATCCACCACGATACCGACATCGAGGCCCAGCCACCCCTCCTCGGCGCCATCTACCTGCATATCCCATTCATCCACCTGCAGGAAGTAGTGACGGAAGCCATCGGGCCAGCGTACCTCCCAACCCCGCTCGCGGAGGGTCTCGACGCCCGATGACATGAACCCGTCCCAGTCGGCTTCGCCGGCCAGCCCGTAGATGGGATGAGGCAGCGGCGACAGACTGTGGAAAAGGCCGGCACCGGCAGGTTTCAGGCCTGTTTTCGCGAGTGCCTGCAGTGCCTGTTTTTCGGCTGTCCTGTCGCGTTTTATCCGAACCATCTCACCATTGTTGAGGGTCTGGATGGCACTGTCGTCATCCACGGCAACGCGTGCGGGACCATACACAAATGTGGGCTGCGCGTAATCGAAGCGGCAGGCAGGACTCCATTGGCCGGTATAGTTGCGGTGTGCCTGAATACCGAGGAGAGCCAGAGTGTCGCACCAGAGCAGGGCTTGCAGAGGCGCTTCGATCTCCCGTAAGCCCTGTCCGAAGTCGGCCATGGGCGCGGGGAGACCGGGCACCGATTGCTCCAGCATCTCGCGCAAAAGAATGGCTTCTTGCGCATTGAGGGGCGGGGCTTGCAGCAGGTCGCGCAGGACCGTGGTCGGCAGATCCGTCTCGATCGGGCCGATTTCCCCGGTTTTCCCATCCAGGTACCAGGTCGCATCCAGGGACAGGAAGCTGGTAGCGGGCGGCGTGGTTTCCAGCGCCGGATATTGTTCCCCGTCCTTGCTGACTTTCCAGACCAGCGTGCCAGGCCGGTGGTCACCGAGTCGCAGGGCCGGGTTGGCTGGCGAGCTGGCGAAGAGGCGTCCGGTACCGGCGAGTATGGTGAGAGCTGCGGCACCGTGGCGGGGGCCGAGATCGAATTCGCCGGTCTGGCTGGCATAGGGGTCTTCCAGCAGCAGACGGCGCAGAGCACGCTGGTCCGCCTCATCGATGAAGCTGGGCGGGCGGCGCTGGGCGCCTTCAAAATTATACCAGGGGGTGAGACCGGTACATTCTCCGCTTTTGTTCAGGCGGGCCTTACGACAACCGAGAACCGGACCCTGATGACGTCGGCTGTTTAGTTCCAGCAGCCAGTACAGGGCATGAGTGGTAGTCGGCGGCGTGGTTTTGGGCGGATCCAGATGCGAGCGCAGTTCGCTCAGCCATTGCATCACATGCGGACGCAAAGCCGGGGCCGGTGTCGGCGCAGTGTGGCTACGACCGGCCAGCAGAGCGAGGAGCACCGCGGTGACGTGTTTGCAGCGACTGCCTACCGGGCAGGTACACAGGGTTACCAGATGTCCTTGGCTGAGGTGGATGTCTACCCGGTATGGCGTATGTGCCGTGCCCTGCACCATGGCACTGAGGTCGGTGCTGCCACGCTGCTCCAGATGGCTGATGGACTTCTGGTAAGGTTGGGCTTTGCGAATCTCCAGATCCCCCACCCATCTGCGGATATCTTCGTAACCGTACGTCACCAGCGTGGGCATCGCACTGGCATCGCGGTGCCAGTTCATCCAGTCATCATTGGTAGGCATGGGTGTGCTCGGTGGTTTGATGGTATTGGGAAATGCACCAGGACGATGCCGCCGTGCAAACCGCATATGGTACACAGTCGGGGGGCAGGAGGGGAAGCGGTTCGGGGTGGTCCGCCGGTATCCCCGCCAGCGCCTTGCCGTTATCATGAGCGGAACGGCACACACGGAGAGGGCAGATGATGGTGGCTTTTGGGACGAGTGGGTTGCGGGGTCTGGTGGCGGATCTCACGGATCAGGTCGTTTATGCACATACGCGGGCTTTTCTGCGCTACCTTGCGGAAATCGGCGAGTTTCACACCGGGAATGCGGTGATACTGGGCGGCGACCTGCGTCCCAGCACGCCGCGGATGCTGGCCGCAGCCTGGGCCGCGGTCCTCGCGGGGGGCGGGCAGCCCCGTTTCGCCGGATACCTTCCCTCACCAGCACTGGCTTTTGCAGGGCTGACGGCGGGGGTACCATCGCTGATGGTCACCGGCAGCCATA
>JAKCBU010000275.1 GCA_021839095.1 Pseudomonadota bacterium
GGGCAGGATGCGCTGGCCGAGTACCGTGCCGTCGGCTTCGGTAAAGGTCCAGCTTTCACTGCGCTGATGTTCGTGATAACCGTGGATGCGTAGCGCCGCTTCTTCCAGGGCAGCACGTTGGGCGGGTTCCAGGCCGTTCAGCGCCGCTTCCCAGTCGCTGCGGGGAATTTCCAGATCGGCGGCGGAAGCGGTCGTTACGCCATCGAAGCGCTCAGTGTACTCGCGTAGCGCCGCATCGCCCCGATCACGGACCGCAGCGACGATCTCCCGCACCCGCGCTTCGATCTGCGGGTCCAGATTGGCATCCCAGTCGTGCAGGGCGTGAAACTGGCGGGCAAAATCCGGGTCGCGGGTATCCAGACGTTTCATGGGGTGACTTGCGCCTCCAGTTGGTGAATAAGGGTTTCGATGACGCGGCGCTTGAGTTTCATGGCGGCGCGATTGACCACCAGGCGGCTGGAAATGGGCATGATCTCCTCCACTTCCACCAGTCCGTTCTCCTTCAGCGTGCGGCCACTGGACACGAGATCAACAATCCGGTCGGCGAGACCGACCAGGGGCGCCAGCTCCATGCTGCCGTAAAGCTTGATGATTTCCGTCTGTACGCCGCGCGCATGGAAATGCTTGCGGGTAATGCGCGGATATTTGGTGGCAATCCGCACCCGCTCCCAGTGTTGCGGCACGTCGGTGACCGCCAGCGCGGCAGGCTCGGCCACCGCCATGTGGCAGATGCCGATACGCAGATCCAAGGGTTCATAGAGATCCAGACCCTCTTGTTCCAGCAGCACATCTTTACCGGCGATACCCACATCGGCGGCCCCCCAGGTCACATAGGTGGGGACGTCGCTGGCACGAATCACCAAAAAGCGCACCGCCGGGTCGGTGCTGGGAATGATCAGTTTGCGGGATTCCTCCGGGTCTTCCGCCAGGTGGATGCCGGCCCCCGCGAACAGGGGGACGGCTTCTTGCAGAATCCGTCCCTTGGACAGGGCGATGGTAATGCCTGTGCTCATGCCGCGCCCCTGCTGCTGCTGACCCGGCGGATATCGGCGCCGATGGCGCTCAACTTCTCTTCGATGACTTCGTAACCGCGATTCAGGTGATAGATACGATCGATGAGGGTTTCGCCTTCCGCCACCAACCCGGCGAGGACCAAGGAGGCCGAAGCGCGCAGATCCGTGGCCATGACTGGCGCGCCGTGTAGCCGCGGTACCCCGCGCACCACAGCGGTCTTGCCATCGGCGCTGATGTCCGCACCCAGCCGCTGCAATTCAGAAACGTGCATGAATCGGTTTTCGAAAATGGTTTCCGTGATGACTCCGCTGCCTGACGCGATACAGTTCATGGCCATGAACTGCGCCTGCATGTCGGTGGGAAAGGCCGGATAGGGTGCGGTTCGCACATCGATGGCCGACGGCCTTCGCGCCATGCGGATACGGATGTGGTCCGGTTCGGCATCCACCTCGGCACCCGCCTCACGCAGCTTGAGGAGGACACTTTCCAGCAGGCCGGGATCGGTACGTTTCAGACAGACGTCGCCACCCGCCATGGCCGTGGCGACGAGATAGGTGCCGGTCTCGATGCGGTCGGGGAGGACGCTGTGTTCGGCGCCATGCAACTCGGCGACGCCCTCGATCTCGATCACCGAGGTGCCGGCCCCGGAAATCCGCGCGCCCATGGCCGTCAGGCAGCGCGCGAGATCCACCACTTCCGGTTCACGGGCGGCATTTTCAAGAATGGTGTGGCCTTCGGCGAGGGTCGCCGCCATGAGCAGATTTTCCGTCCCGGTCACCGAAACCACATCCATGACAATGCGGGTGCCGCGCAGGCGGGCCGCCTGCGCCTTGACGAAGCCTTCTTGCACCGTGATCTCGGCACCCAGGGCTTGTAGTCCGGCGAGATGGACGGTCACCGGACGGCTGCCGATGGCGCAACCGCCGGGCAGGCTGACTTCCGCCGAGCCGTGCCGGGCCAGCAGCGGTCCGAGCACCAGAATCGACGCCCGCATGGTCTTGACCAGTTCGTAGGGCGCAACCACCGAGTGGACCGGGCGTGGATCCACCTCGATGCCGAGTTGGCTATCCACCAGTATCCGTGCACCGAGTGTGCCCAGGAGCTCCAGCGTCGTGGTGATGTCACGCAAATGGGGGATGTTGCGGATATGCACCGGCTCGCGCGCCAGCAGCGTGGCAGCGAGACAAGGCAATGCCGCATTTTTGGCCCCGGAAATCCGCAACTCGCCCCGCAGGGGACCATTGCCACGCAGGAGCAGCTTGTCCATGGGCGGGGGTCAGTCCGCGCGAGTCGCTTGGGCGTTGTCGAGCAGTTTCTGCAGTTCGCCTTGCTGATAGAGGTCGGACATGATATCCGATCCACCGACAAATTCACCCTGAATATAGAGTTGGGGGATGGTCGGCCAGTTGGAGTATTGCTTGATGCCATCGCGAATCTGCGGGTCGGCCAAGACATCCACCGTGAAGAGTTCCTTGACGCCGGACTGTTGCAACAATTGCACGGCGCGCGCCGAGAAACCGCATTGCGGTGCCCGCGGATTTCCCTTCATGTAGAGCACGACGGGGTGTTTCTGGACCTGTTCCTGAATGAGTTCCTGAATCGTTGCCATGGTTGTCCTCGCTAACTGGAGATAAAAACGACGCTTAGTGCGTCGTGGAGTGACGGTGTTGTTGAGCTTGTTCGGGGGTCAGGGTGCGCAGCGAGAGGGCGTGGATTTCCGCACGCATGCGTTCGCCCAGGGCAGCATAGACCAGTTGATGCTGCCTGATGAGGGAAAGTCCGACAAAGGCTGGAGAAACCACCAGTGCCTCGAAATGGGCACCGTCCTCCCCTGAAACCTCGACGAGGGCGTCGGGCAGTTGTTGCTGGATGAGTGATTTGATCGTATGCGCATTCATGGGAACGTAGTGTAACGTAAAAAAGCGGCTGTGTGATGGGACCACTTATACCCAGCGGCATCCCCTTGTGCAAGGGGGAAATAAGATC
>JAKCBU010000276.1 GCA_021839095.1 Pseudomonadota bacterium
GGCCGTGTTCCATTTGGACAACAACGTCGGACTGGCCACAAACTTCCCAATGAGTAACAGGTAGAGCAGGCTACCCCCCGTGATCAGCAGATCCCGGGAGATGACGGCGACCGTCAGCCACAAGGGGATACGCTGCAACCAGGTCAGCGTGATGACCGTCATCACCACCAGCAATTTATCGGCTACAGGATCGAGGATGGCTCCCAGGCGAGTCTGCAAATGGTAATGGCGCGCGATCCAGCCGTCCAGTGCGTCGGTGATGGCCGCGGTTAAAAAAAGGCTCAGAGCCACCGCGAACAATTCCCTGACCAGTGCATAGTAAATGATCGGCACCAGAAAAAGTCGCAACAAGGTCAGCGAATTCGGCAGGTTCATGACCGTGAAGCTAGGCAAGGGTGGGGAGGCTGTCAAGCGGAACGGACCGGGGAGATCCGCAAACGGTCAAATGGCCGTTTGCAGCCTGCCCCACCACTGACTACAATCTAGCGAGTATTGGTTAAATTCCAGACTTGAAATCAGGAGAGCGACAAATGTCCGAATACAGTGTGCGCGAAGAACTGAAACCCAGCGGCCTTGATGGCATCTCAGATGCCCAGATCAACGACCACTGGGGGCTTTATACCGGTTATGTCAATCAGAGCAACGCCTTGCGCAAAGAGCTCGCAGAGATGCGCGCCGCGGGTAAGACCGGATCGTTGAGTTACGCGGATCGCCGCCGCCGCTTTGGCTTTGAATACAATGGCATGGTATTGCACGAGTACTACTTCGCCCAACTGAAACCGGGGAGCAGCCTGGACCAGGCACCGGGCTTCAAGGCAGCCATCAACGGGCAGTTTGGCAGTGTCGAAACTTGGCATGAAGATCTGATGGCCGCCGCCAAGAGCCGCAGTGTAGGTTGGGCTATCACCTATTACGACGGTACCACGGGCCAAATCAACAACCATTTTATCCAGTTGCACGAGGACGGCAATATCGGCGGTTTTGTCCCGCTGGTCATCGTCGACGTCTTTGAGCATGCCTATATGGTGGATTGGAAGGCCCTGGGTCGGGCGGACTATCTGGCGGCCCTGTACAAGAACATGAACTGGGGTGTGGTGGAAGCGCGCTTCCAGGCCGCAAAAAGCGGACAGATTTTCAAGCGGTTCTGATCAGCCTTTCGACCCGGGTTCCCAAAAGAGCGGCATGCCGCTCTTTTTTATGGGTCACGCTTTGCAACGACGTGTCTCCGGCTCCCCTTTGACAGCCGTCAGAGGCCCCCATACCATGAGCCAAACCCCGTTAAGGATACCGCCATGGATGCCCTCGACCCTTTGACCTATCGCAGTGCCGGAGTGAATATCGATGCTGGCAATGCACTGGTGGATCGTATCAAACCCCTTGCCCAGAGCACCTACCGCGCCGGTGTCCTCGGCGGAATTGGTGGCTTTGGTGGCCTTTTCGCCCTACCGGCCGGTTATCGGGAACCGGTTCTAGTGTCCGGGACCGATGGAGTGGGCACCAAACTGTTGCTTGCCCTTGAAGCGAATCAGCATGACGGCATCGGCGTCGATCTCGTCGCCATGTGTGTCAACGACATCCTCGTCTCCGGTGCAGAACCCCTGTGGTTCCTCGATTACTACGCCTGTGGGCAACTCGACAAAACGCTGGCGGAAACAGTCATTGCGGGGATCGCTGAGGGGTGCCGACAATCGGGATGCGCCCTGCTCGGTGGCGAAACAGCCGAAATGCCCGGTATGTACCCAGCGGGTCATTATGATCTGGCAGGCTTTGCCGTAGGCATTGTCGAGAAATCGGAAATTCTGACGGGCGGCGCCTGCCGGGAAGGGGACGCGGTGATTGGCATCGCTTCTTCCGGGGCGCACAGTAACGGTTACTCCCTGATTCGACAAATTCTCGTACGCAGTGGCGCGCACGCGCACGTCCAGATAAATGGAGAACCTTTGGTGGATCTTCTGCTTCGTCCCACGCGAATTTACGTCAAAGCGATTCAGTTCCTGCGTAAAACGGTGACGGTGCATGCCCTTGCACATATTACCGGGGGCGGATTAGTGGAGAATCTGCCACGTTCTCTACCAAAAAATCTCGCTGCCCGCATAGACCCGCAGACTTGGCAAATGCCCGCCCTTTTTCAATGGTTGCAAGAACAGGGACAGATCTCCATCGAAGAAATGCGACGCGTTTTCAACGCAGGCATCGGTATGGTCGCCATCGTCCCTTGGGCCGAGCGCCAGGCCGCCGTGCAATCGCTGCTGGACAGCGGTGAACAAGCCTTTGTCATCGGTGAACTGACCGCGCGACAGGATGGTGAAGGAGTCGTTTTTCTTGACTAAAAAGCTGGTAGTACTGGTTTCCGGCCAGGGAAGCAACCTGGAAGCCATACGCACGGCCTGCGATAACGGACAGATTCCGGAGACCCGGATCGCTGCCGTGATCAGCAACCGCCCGACCGCTCCCGCCTTGGGGCGGGCGATAGAAGCCGGGATCCCCGCCGTCACCCTCGATCACCATGCCCATGCGCGCCGTGCCGACTTCGATATGGCCTTGCAAAAACAGATTGACCGTTACGCAGCCGACTTTGTGGTGCTGGCGGGCTTCATGCGCCAGCTCACCCCCGCCTTCGTCCAACATTATGCGGGACGGATACTGAATATCCATCCTTCCCTGCTCCCCGCCTTTCCAGGCTTGCACACCCATGCCCGGGCGCTGGCGCAGGGCGTGTTCTGGCACGGTGCCAGCGTCCATTTCGTCACCGAGGATCTGGACGGTGGCCCCATCATCATTCAAGCGGCGGTGGCCGTGCTGCCGGGAGACGACGAAAAATCGCTCGCCGCGCGCGTCCTGGCCGCGGAGCATCGCATTTATCCCCAGGCGCTGGCGTGGTTGGTCAGTGGACGGGTGCGTTACACTACCGAAGGTACGCACTGGCGAGAAAGACCACAAACCAATGTCCGCGAAGCCATTGCCCCCTCTCTGGAGCCGCCGCGTGAACCATGATGTGGG
>JAKCBU010000277.1 GCA_021839095.1 Pseudomonadota bacterium
CAGGGCCGACATGATGCGCTTCTGCATGGGGTCCACCGGTGCCGGATTGAGGCGCTGCTGAAAGAACATGGATACGCCCATGAGCAGGGGCAGGATGTAGTATGGATCGGGTATGGCCAGATCGCGAATCCAGAGGATAAAGGGTGCCTGCCGCAGCGAGACGCTCTCCACCAGCACCCAGTACAGGGCGATGAAGAAAGGCATCTGCAGCACGATGGGCAGGCAGCCCGCCATGGGGTTGATCTTCTCGCTGCGATACAGTTCCATCATCGCCGCGCCCAGCTTCTGGCGATCGTCCCCGACCTCCTTCTTCAGCTTCTCCAGTTTGGGCTGCAACTTGCGCATGTTGGCCATGGAGCGGTAACTGATGGCCGAGGGGTAGAAGAAAATGAATTTGACCACTATGACCAGCAGGACAATGGCCAGCCCCCAGTTGCCGACCCATCCATGGAACCAGGTCAGCACCACATGCATGGGTTCGGCGATGATGGCGAACCAGCCGTAATCCACGGTTTGCTCCAGGCCGCGACCCATGGCGGCCAGCGTTTGCTGTCGCTTCGGCCCAAGGAAGAGTTGCTGGGTGATGGTGGTGCTCTGGCCCGGTGCCAGGGTCGGCAGCGGAGTACTCACGCCGGCGACATAATTGGTCCCCGATGGGCGGGCATAGACCTCGGTCTGGGCATGCACCGGCGGCAGGATGGCGGTAAGGAAGTAATGATCCATCATCCCTGCCCAGCCGGGACCCGCTTTCAGCACGGGGTGGTCGCGGATGTCGCCGAAACTCTGCTCGCTGAAACTGCCCCCATGCATGAGCACCGCGCCGGTGAAAATCGACATGAACAGGTGGCTTTCGGTACGGTCGTTGCGCAGAATCTGGTCGAAATAGCTGCCCCCCCAAGGCGCGGAGCCGCTGTTGGTGATGGTGACGCGTTCTTCAGCCACATAACTGGCGGGCCGGAACACCCAGGTTTTTGTCACCGTCAGGGGTCCGGCCTTGCCGGTGAGGACGATGGGCTGATCGTCGGCTTTCCGGTTGGCGGGAACGGTAAACTGGGGAATCAGCGTTTGCCCGTCGCCGCTGACGAAACCGCTCTGCTGCACGGTGAGTCTGGCCGCGGCGGTATCGAGAATGGGATAGGGTGCGGGATTGTCCACGCTCTGCGGATAATGCCGCAGGCCGAGGTGTTGGATATCCCCTCCGTTCAGGGTGATCCGACCAGCGAACACCTGGGTTTGGAAGGGCACCGCGGGGCCTGTCGCGGATTGAAAGCCGGTGCCGGCCGGCGTGGTGGGGGGGGATGCCACCGCGGGTGAGGTGGCGGTTGCGGTGGAAGGTATTCTGGAGGCCGTCATACTGTGGGTGACGGCGGCCGGTGTGGCGGATTTGGGCGCGTTTTGTTCTTGCCAAGCCTGAAACAGCAAAAAGATGACCACAGCGAGTGCAAAGGCAAGGATTGTCTTCTGAGTATCCATGGGGCCCCAAGGCTTTCAAGGAACGGGATCGATACCACCCGGATGCCAGGGGTGGCAGCAGCTGATGCGTTTGATGCCTAGCCAGAAACCCTGGGCGATGCCGTAGCGCTCGATGGCTTGGCAGGTGTATTCGGAGCAGGTCGGGTAAAAGCGGCAGTTGTGTCCGAGGAATGGGCTGATGACAGACTGATAGCCACGCACCACAAGGACGGCCGCGCGCCGTGCGTTCATGCCTTCTCCAGCAATTGCCCGAGGTAGACACGCATGGCCTGCATGCTGAGTTGCCGGGCGCCCGCCCGCGCCACGACCAGCACATCCCGCCCCGTCGCGCGCACCGATTGCTGGCGAAACGCTTCGCGCAGCCGCCGCTTGATACGGTTGCGAACCACGGCATTGCCCACCTTGCGTCCGACGGCCAGACCCAGTCTCGGGTGTGTCCGTTCGTTGCGCAGGACGTAGATCACCAATTCGGGGAAGACCTTTTTGCGGCCCTGTGTGAGGGTGCGCCGGATGGCCGCCTTCTGGCGGAGGCGATCCTCGCGGGTGAAGCGATGAGGATGCGCCTGCACCGGGTTCATCTGACCTACGGACAGAGACGCTGACGGCCCTTGGCGCGGCGCCGTTTGAGCACGAGGCGACCGGATTTGGTGGCCATGCGGGCGCGGAAACCATGGGTCCGTTTGCGGTGGACGACACTGGGTTGAAAAGTACGCTTCATTGGGGCATTCCTGCGGATAATTCTTAAGGGCTGAGAAGATAAGGAGATGCTGCACGAAAGTCAAGGCGCCGGTCCGTATTTTCGGGACCCGGCGGCGACGCATCCGCCTCCATCCCGGACGCGGACCCTTCGGCGCGGCCGCGGCAAAAGTTCCTATCGCACGATCGGTTTGTAGCGCAAACGGTGCGGTCTGGCGCCCTCTTCGCCCAGGCGACGTTTTTTGTCGGCCTCGTACTCGTGGTAGTTGCCCGCAAAGAACTCCACGTGGGCGTCGCCCTCGAAGGCGATGATATGGGTGGCGATGCGGTCGAGGAACCAGCGGTCGTGGGAGATGACCAGGATGCTGCCGGCGAATTCCAGCAGGGCATCCTCCAGGGCGCGCAGGGTTTCCACGTCGAGGTCGTTGGAGGGTTCGTCCAGCAAGAGGACGTTACCGCCGGCGATGAGGGTCTTGGCCAGATGCAGGCGCCCGCGCTCGCCTCCCGACAATTGTCCCACCAGCTTCTGCTGGTCGGCCCCTTTGAAGTTGAAGCGCCCACAATAAGCGCGGGAGGGAATTTCAAATTTACCGACGGTGAGGATGTCGAGACCGCCGGAGATTTCTTGCCAGACGTTGTTTTTGGCGGCCAAGGCGTCGCGGGACTGATCGACGTAGGCGAGCTTGACCGTTGGACCGAGGATGACCTCGCCGCTATCCGGCTGTTCCTGTCCCGTTATCATGCGGAAAAAGGTGGACTTGCCGGCCCCGTTGGGGCCGATGACGCCGACGATGGCGCAAGGCGGACGAT
>JAKCBU010000278.1 GCA_021839095.1 Pseudomonadota bacterium
ATTTTCATCGACCGCAACGCCAGCATGCTGCTTTGGCTCCCCCTGGGCATCGTGCTCGTCTACGCCGTCAAGGGGAGCGCGGATTACCTGCAAGCCATCACGCTGGCCCGGGTAGAGGAAGAGGTGTTGCGTGGCCTGCGCGAGCGCCTTTTCGCCCATACCCTGCATTTGCCCCTCAGGGTGCTCATCGACAGCAGCCACGGCAGCACTCTGTCGCGAATGAGTCTGGACCTGACCCTGCTGCAGCAGGGCCTCTCGGTGCTGGCGCGCTTCTTCCTTTCCACCTTTCAGATCATTGCCTTGATGGCCGTGGTGCTTTATATGAGCTGGTCACTGGCGCTGATCAGCTTCATCACCCTGCCCATCGCGTTCTACCCCCTGATCCGTTTCGGTCAAAAGTTACGTCAGCGCGGTCAGCGCCAGCAGGAGCAGATGGGCCAGATCATGGAGCAGTTCTCCCAGAGCCTGCGCGGTGCCGAAGTCATCAAAAGCCAGGGCAGCGAAGACTTCGAGGCGCGGCGCTTTGGCGACCAGGCCCGCCACTATTTCGATCTGATGATGCAAATCGCCCGCATCCAGAAGGCCACCGTGCCTATCATGGAGATGATCGCCGCGCTGGGGATTGCGCTCATCATCTACCTCGGTGGCAGCCAGGTGGTCGACAATGCCATGACGACGGGCGCCTTTTTCAGCTTCCTGACCGCCCTGGGCATGATCTACGAGCCCTTGCGCCAACTTTCCTCGGCCCATAATCAGCTACAGCAGGGACTTTCCGCCGCCGACCGCTTGTTCGGCTGGCTGGATCAGCCCGCCGAGATCAGCGCTCCCGCTCCGACATCGCGCCCCTGGGGCAGCTGGCGGTGCCACGATCTCCGGCTGGAACTCGGCGGCGACGCGATTTTACGCGGCCTCGACATCACCCTGCCGCCTCTCAGCACCACGGCGATCGTCGGTCCCAGCGGCGGCGGCAAGACCAGCCTGGTACGGGTGATGCTCGGCCTGTTGCCGCCCAGCGGCGGAGACATCACGGTGGCTGACCGCTCTATCCGGGACCTGCCGGCGGAGGACTATCGCGCGTATTTCAGCTTCGTTGCCCAGGAGCCGGTGCTGTTTACCGGCACCGCCCTCAGCAATATCGCCTACGCCGACCCGCAACCCGACGCGGCGCGGGCCGAAGCCGCCGCCCGTCAGGCCCACGCCTGGGATTTTCTAGCCGCTCTGGGGGGATTGGAGATGATGATCAAAGGGCATGGCGGCAACCTTTCGGGCGGACAGCGGCAGCGCCTCGCCATCGCCCGTGCCCTTTATCTGGATCGCCCGGTGCTGATTCTCGATGAAGCCACCAGCAATCTCGACAGTGAGAGTGAAGAACGCATCGCCGAAACCCTCAGCGCCCTTCACGGCCGGAAAACCATCCTCATTGTCGCGCACCGTCCGCGCACGACCCGCCTCGCCGACCAGATCATCCGCCTGGAAGACGGGCGGATCGTGACGGAAGCGCAGGAATCCCGGACCGGATAGCGGCCTCGAACATTCAGGAAGACGCCCTCAGCGTTTGCCGCAAATGGGTCAGCGCCGCAAATAGACGCCGCTCGCCCGCCGCATCCGGCGCCGGACCATACCGCTGGGCCATGTAGATGTCGCGCGCCGCCGCCCACTGCGCCGGAGGCAGCGGCAACCGGGACCAGAACACATCCTCCGCGCCCGGCCGCTCGTCTTTCCATCCCAGGGTGCGCAGGGCGCGCGCGGCGCGCCGCCGCCAATACGGTGCCGTAGCGCGCGCGCCCCATCGGTATCCCCTCCACACCCGCCAGACCAGCAACAGCGCCAGGCTGGCGCCGAAAAATCCGAAAAGCTCGCCCGCATGCCGGTGCCAGCCCGGCGCCTTGGGCCAGTGAGGCGCGGGCGCGGACGCCTGCGCCCACCGCTTCATCCGCCGCCCCGCCGAGGTCCAGAGCGCGCGCTGTTTGGCGGGCGTCAAATCGATGACCATGTTGAGCCACTGCCATCGCAGCCAGTCCCAGAGGCGCTGGACGCCGGGGGCCAGGGATGCGGCCATCGTTCCGGGGACACCGCCGCCTTGACCCGGCACGGTCAGCGCCGGGGTCGCGTCCAAACGCACCCAACCCCGTCCCGGCAACCAGGCCTGAACCCAGGCATGGGCCATGCTCTGGCGCACGATCCAATAGTTCCCCATGGGGTTGTATTCGCCGCCGTGATAGCCGGTCACCACCCGCGCCGGAATACCGTCGAGCCGCAGCAGCAGGGCGAGGCCCCCGGCATAGTATTCGCAAAAGCCGGTATGGGAGCGGAGCAGGAAATCCGCCATGGTCTGGCCATGCGGATATCCCGCCGGGGTCTGCAAGCTGTAACGGAAAGCGGGCTGGTGAAACCAGCGCATCAGACGACGCACCACCTCGGCCCCGCCGCCGCCCGCGAAGCGCGCCGCCAGCGCCCGCACCGCCGGACGGGTATCCGCGGGGACCTGCAACGCGGCCGCCCGTTCCGCGGCGGAGAGCGCCCGCGGCGCGGGCGGGGCCGACCATACGGTATAACGCATGGGCAGGCCGGGCGCCTGGCGCAGGCGCAGCACACCATCGGCCTGCCGACGATAGGCGGCGGAAACCTTCAGACGATAAGGCCGGGTCAGTGCGAACAGATAATCGCCGTTATCCGGGCTCAGGACGATTTCCTGACGGACGCCGGCGCCGATCGGACGGACGGGGGCGGGGCCCGCTTCCCGCGCGGCGGCGGGCGGACCGGGCCGCCAGCGCGAACCGTCGTCCCGCCAGAGAATGGCCCCAACCCAATAGAGGGCTCCCGGACCAGCGGGCGGCGGGCTGATCTGCACCCGGAAGGCGGTGGCCGGATCGAGGGCCAGGCGGGTCATATGCTCCGGCGACAGGTCGGCACTGAAGCCCGAACGCGCCATCGCCTGGGGAGGCGCCCAACGC
>JAKCBU010000279.1 GCA_021839095.1 Pseudomonadota bacterium
TCCGATCTATGTCCCCCCTGGAGTCGGACCGATACACATGGCTGACCCAGGAGCTCAATACCATCGCCATTTTTCGCAAGGCGAAGCGCCCGGTGGTGGGCTTCGGCCTGGGCGCGTTGTTGCTGGCACAGTACGAAGGGGCGGAACTGCATCTGGAGCCTTACCATAACGCCTATTTCACCACGGCGCATGCTACGGAGGCAGGCCGTGACGACCCGTTGGCGCAGGCGGTGGACGGAGCCCGAGTCATGGTCTGGTCTCCGGGGAGGGCGACCTTGCCGGAAGACATCAAGCCGCTGGTGGTGGATGATGACGGCCGCTGGATTGCCTTCCGCGCGGAGGACGGTGTTGTGGGACTGCTGTTCCGGCCGGAGATGAAGCCGGGGTTGATTGAAGACATCCTCATGGAAGAAGGCCGCGAAACCCCCGGGAATATCGGCGAACTTCTGGAACAGGCGAGGGCGTTGTGGCCGGAGATGCAGAAAACCACGGACCGGGTCATCATCGCCCTGGTCCGCGAGTTGTCCCTCATGACCGAGAAGCGCAAGCCACGGGTGTTTTCTCTCAAGGTGGATACCGGAGCGGATGTATGAACAGTCGGGAGCGTCATTTTCTCCGCATCCTGCGCAAGCTCGGGAGCGCGGAGCAGGAGCAGGTACTGGCCTTCGCCGATTTTTTGAAAAGCCGACAACCGCCGGAGCCGGCGGTGGCACACCAGGAACCGAAGATGCTGCCCGCCAAAGACGGAGAGACCGTCGTCGGCGCCATCAAGCGCCTGCGCGAGAGCTATGCCATGCTGGATGCCAAGGCAATGCTCAATGACACCTCCAGTCTGATGTCCAGGCATGTGATGGGCGGGGATCCGGCGGAGGCCGTGATTGTGGAACTGGAGAAGATGTTCGAACGTCACTATCAGCGCTACCGCAGCGCGCCGGAAGACGCGTGAGTCCGCGTCACAGAGCGTGATCGCGCCAATGCCGGACATTCATCACCTCGTGCAGATCCTGCTGCATTTCGACCAATACCTGACCATCCTTCTTCAGGAATACGGGGCGTGGGTCTATGCCCTGTTGTTCCTGATCCTCTTTGCGGAAACGGGGCTGGTGATCATGCCGGTCCTGCCGGGTGACTCCATGCTTTTTATCTGCGGCACACTTGCCGGGGCGGGCGTCATGAGCGCACCCGGGCTGCTGGGTCTGCTGGTGACGGCTGCGGTGCTGGGTGATGCGGTGAATTACGCGGTGGGCCGCCGTTGGGGTGTCCACCTCTTTGGCGGGCGCCTGCTCAATGTCCGGCACCTGGATACGACCCAGCGCTTCTATGCGCGACACGGCGGCAAGACCGTGGTCATTGCCCGCTTTTTGCCAGTTATCCGAACCTTCGCGCCCTTTGTGGCCGGTATTGCCGCCATGCCCTATCGCCGCTTCCTGGGCTTCAATCTGACAGGGGCGGTCCTGTGGGTGGGGGGCTTGCTGGGTGCGGGATATTTTCTCGGGCGCTTTCCCTGGGTCAAAAGCCACCTGAGTATGGTGATTGTCGCCATCATCGTGGTTTCGCTGATTCCGGCCGTGCTGGCATGGCTGCAGCAGCGTTTGCAGCCTGCTGGGACCCCTTCCCGCTAATTTTTCGTCGCGCCGTGCCCCACCCCGCGCCCCATGCGCCGGGCGGCGCGCCGTACGAGCCAGGCAAACAGGGCCTGCTGGTGCGGGTCACCGGCGGCTGTATGTTCCGGGTGCCACTGGACGGCGAAGACGTCCGGATTGTCGGGCATGTCCACGGCTTCGATGACACCATCTTCGGCGATGGCGTTGATGCGTAGCGCAGGGGCCATATTCGCGATAGCCTGGTGGTGCCAGGAGGATATCTCTAGGGTATCCTGCCCGACGATGCCTCTCAGCAACGTATCCGGCAGGACGATGACCTCATGCAGGACGGGGTCATGTTCGGCATTGCGATGGCAGATGCGAGTGCCGATGCTGGTGGGCAGGTCCTGGAGCAGGTCGCCGCCCAGCGCCACGTTGATGATCTGTAGGCCGCGGCAGATGCCGAGTACCGGGATACCCTGGGCGATGGCTTCCCGCGCCAGAGCGATCTCGGCGGCATCGCGATCCGGGTGTACGGCGTGGATGCTGTTGCCGCACGGCGCGCCATAAAAATCGGGAGAGATGTCGCCGCCGCCGGTAAGCACGAGCGCGTCACAGCGCGACAGAATGACCCGGGCCTCGGGGCACTGAGGCGGAAAGAGGACGGGCAACCCGCCTGCCTGACAAACGGCGGCGGCATATTGGGGGGCGAGGGAAAAGGCCTCCCCGTTGCGCTCATAGGCACTCAGGGCGATGACGGGTGGTGCGGAGGGGCGGGAATCATCCACGGTGCGGATTTCCGTCCAAAGTCAGGATGGGCGCATAGAGTTCCGGGCGACGATCCCGGAAGAGCCCCCACTCCAGCCGCTGGGCAGCGAGGGCTTGCAGGTCCAGATCAGCGTAGAGGATGGTTTCTTCCGGACCGGCATGGGCGATGAGTGCGCCGGTCGCGTCGCTGATGAAGGAACCGCCATAGAAGGTGATCTCGCTTTCCCGGCCGATTTCCCGTCCCACCCGGTTGGCAGCCACGACGGGGATCAGGTTGGCGGCGGCATGGCCCTGCATGACCCGGGTCCAGTGCTCGCGACTGTGGATTTCCGGCGCCTGAGGCTCGGAACCGATGGCAGTGGGGTAGAACAGTATTTCGGCGCCCCGCAGGGCCATCACCCTCGCCGCCTCCGGGAACCATTGGTCCCAGCAGATGGCGACGCCGAGGCGCCCGTAGCGGCTGTCAAACACGCGGAACCCGGTGTCGCCCGGGCTGAAATAAAACTTTTCCTGATAGCCGGGGCCGTCCGGAATATGCGCCTTGCGATAAAGCCCGAGATCGCTGCCGTCGGCGTCAAAAACCACCAAACTGT
>JAKCBU010000007.1 GCA_021839095.1 Pseudomonadota bacterium
GTGGGCAGAACTCACGGAACGCCTGGAACAGGAGCGCAAGAGCAACGCTGAAAAGCTCCGTCTGCTGGAGGAGGCCCGCCAACGTCTCGGCGACGCCTTTCAATCGCTTTCCGCCGAGGCTCTGCGCCGCAATAACCAGTCTTTTCTGGAGTTGGCGCGAGAGAACCTGGAACGTTTCCAGGAAAGCGCAAAGACGGATTGGGAGGGGCGTCAAAAAGCGGTGGGGCAACTGGTGGAACCTATCCGCGAGTCGCTGGACAAGGTCGGGACCCGCCTCGATGCCATGGAAAGAACCCGGATCGACGCCTACAGCGCCTTGAATGAGCAGCTTCGTGGCCTCGTGCAGGACCACCTGCCGCGTCTGCACCAGGAAACCGCCGCGCTGGTCAAGGCCCTGCGCCAACCGGCCGCCCGCGGCCGCTGGGGAGAAATGCAGCTCAAGCGCGTCGTCGAAATGGCGGGCATGCTCGCCTATTGCGATTTTACCGAACAGGAAAGTGTGGCCACCGAAAATGGCCAGCAGCGTCCCGATCTGGTGGTGCGGCTGCCCGGTGGCAAACGCATCGTCATCGACGCCAAGGCGCCCCTCCATGCCTATCTGGAGGCGATGGAAACGGAAGACGAGCAAAAACGGCAACATTTCCTGCGTAAACACGCCGGCGAGTTGCGCACCCACATGGCGCAACTGAGCAAAAAATCCTACTGGGAACAATTTCAGCCGACGCCTGAATTCGTCGTCCTCTTCGTACCCGGCGAGGTGTTCTTCAGCGCCGCGTTGCAAGAAGATCCATCGCTCATCGAATACGGGGTGGAGCAGAAGGTGATCGTTGCCAGCCCCACCACCCTCATCGCCTTGCTGCGCGCCGTCGCCTATGGCTGGCGCCAGGAGGCGCTGGCAGAAAATGCGCGCGCCATCAGCGATCTCGGCAAAGAACTCTACGACCGGCTGACCAAGCTGGCAGCACACTGGACGCGGGTGGGTAAGGGATTGGGGCAGGCCGTGGAGGCTTACAACCGGGCCACGGGATCGCTCGAGAGTCGTGTCCTGATCTCGGCGCGCAAGTTCCGTGAACTCAAAGCCGCGCCGGAGGGTAGGGAGTTGCCCAATCTGGAGCCGGTTGAGCTTGCCCCGCGCCTGCTACAGGCCGAGGAGCGGTCCTTCACCGACGATCCGACCGAGTGAGCGTCAGGCGCTTTCCTGCCGCTTCTGTGCCTGCACCAGCGCCAGCGGCAGGCTGAAGATGACTTTTTCCTCCACGCCCGGCGTCTCCTCCGGAATCCGTGCGCCCCAGCCGCGAAGGGTGTCGATGATCTCCTGCACCAGACTCTCTGGCGCCGAGGCGCCGGCGCTGATGCCGATCTTCTCCACGGCGTCGAACCACTCCCGGCGCAACTGCTGCGCATCTTCGATGAGATGCGTCGATGTCCCCAGCCGGGTGCCCAGTTCTGCCAGGCGGCTGGAGTTGGAACTGTTGGGCGCCCCGACCACCAGCAGAATATCCACGTCCGGGGCGAGCAGCTTGACCGCATCCTGACGGTTCTGGGTGGCATAACAAATGTCGTCCTTCTTCGGTCCCTGAATCAGCGGGAAACGCGCGCGCAGGGCGGTAATCACTTCGGCGGTATCGTCCATGCTCAGCGTCGTCTGGGTGATGTAGGCGAGCTTGCCTGGGTTACGGGGCGCCAGATTCGCCACGTCCGCGACGTTGGAAACCAGGTACATCATCCCTTCCTCGACCTGGCCCATGGTACCCTCCACTTCCGGATGCCCGGCGTGCCCGATGAGCACCATCTCCATGCCGTCCCGGCTGTATTTCTTGACCTCCATATGCACTTTGGTCACCAACGGGCAAGTGGCGTCGAAGACGTTCAGCCCTCTTGTCGCCGCATTCTGGCGGACCGCGATGGGCACCCCATGGGCGCTGAAGATCACCGTCGCCGCATCGGGCACTTCATCCAGCTCTTCGACAAAGACGGCGCCCCGGGCGCGCAGGTCTTCCACCACATGACGGTTGTGAACGACCTCGTGGCGCACATAGATCGGTGCGCCGAAGAGTTCCAGGGCACGGTCGACAATCTGGATGGCCCGATTGACTCCGGCGCAAAAACCACGTGGGTTCGCTAGCAAAATGTCCATGCTGAAATTCCTGAAATTCACGAGCCTCGATGGTCCATCCTGCCGTCCGCCCTGTCAACCGTCCAAGCGAACTTTCCGTGTGGGAACTCCCTCTGTGGGCACGCGCGGGTATAACCACCGGCCGGGATCGCGGTATCATGAGGATCGCCGGCCCGGGTGCTTGGCGGCAGACCATTCCCATCTGAGGACTGAACGGATGCTCATCAGTTGCGTAGTGTATAACGGCGACCGTGAACAAGCGGATATTCCCCTCGAAGAGATTCCAGCGTATTTACGCGCGCCCGACAACTTTGTCTGGGTGGCGCTGCAAGATGCCAGTGAGGATGAATTGCGCGCCATGCAGAAGCAGTTCGGCCTGCACGATCTGGCCGTGGAGGATGTCTTCAACGCGGTGCAGCGGCCCAAGGTCGAAGAATATGATGAGCACCTCTTTGTCTACCTGCAAGTGCCTGCCTACCACGGCGAGGAGATGCACATCGGTCGGATCAGCATTTTTGTCGGGCCCAACTTTGTGCTTTCGGTTCGCCAGAACTGCGAACAGACCTTGCTGGGTGTGCGTGCCCGCGCGGAGCGGGAGCCGCATCTGCTCAAATATGGTTCCGTCTACGTGATGTACGCGCTCTCTGATGCCGTCGTGGACCGCTTCTTCCCCGTGGTGGATATGCTGGATGATGAGCTGGAGAAGCTGGAAATCGCCATGTTTCATAATCAGGAAACCCGTAAAAACATGGAGCGATTCTATGATGTTAAATACAAGGTCAACGTGCTGCGTCACGCCCTTCTGCCCTTGGCCGATGGATTCAGCAAACTCTACGGGGGCCGGGTTCCGGTGCTGGTGGACGGTGCCGAAGACTATTTCCGCGATGTCCATGACCATATCATGCTGCTCAATAGCCAACTGGATGCCATGCGCGACACCATTGCCACCGCCATTCAGGTGAACCTCTCCCTCATCACCATCGATCACGGCGAAGTCAACAAAAAGCTCGCCGCCTGGGGCGCCATTCTGGTACTCACCACCATTTTTACGGGTATCTGGGGCATGAATTTTACCTACATGCCCGAATTGCACTGGAGATTCGGTTACCCGATGGCTTTGCTCATCATGGCCAGTTGCGCCATTTATCTTTACCGGCGCTTCAAGAAAGCGGGCTGGCTTTGACGGAGGCGGTTCAGAGATCGCCCCATAGGGCCTGAGCGACGGCGACGGCGGCGACGGCCGCCGTTTCCGCGCGCAGGATGCGCGGACCCATGCGCAGGGGGCGGAAGCCGTGAGACCGGGCGGCTGCCACTTCTTCCGGCGCCAGCCCTCCCTCGGGGCCGCTGAGCAGGGTAATCTCCGGCCCTGGAGGGGAGATGTCAGAAAAACGTTCGGAGCCCTCTGGCTCCAGTACAAAGGCGGCTCCCCGCACGGCAGCCCATGCCGCCGTCAACGCGACCGGCGGGGCAAGCTCAGGCATCGTGGTGCGGCCACTCTGTTCACAGGCCGCGATAACGATCTCCCGCCAGCGCGTCAGACGCTTCTCCCCACGCGTTTCGCTCAGTTGCACCACCCCATGGCGGCAGGCCACGGGCTGTATCCGCCGCACACCCAGTTCCACCACCTTTTGCAGACTCCAGTCCCAACGCTCCCCGCGGGTCATGGGCAAAAAAACCTGAATGGCCAAAGGGGAGTCTGTTTCCTGTGGACAACGCTCCGTAATTTCCAGCAACGCATGCGGCGCGGACGCGCCCCTCAAGATGGCGTGGTAGGCATGGCCGTCCCCATTGAACAGCGTCAGCGACTGTCCGTGCCGGGCCCGTAATACCTTCAGCAGGTGATGGCTGGGCCCGGCCGAAAGCAAGAAGGGTCCGCTTTCAGGGAGTGCCGAATCGGCGTATAAATGGATACGTGGCATAAACATCCATGTTGCGCAGGAGAGCGAGGGTGAGAGTATATCATCGTGGCGCTGGCGTTGGTGGCGCGTGATTAAAGAATCCGATTGCCGTCGCCCGCCGGTATGGCAAACCCGACCGGGGCTGGTTCCCGCCTGGATCTACAATCAAGCCCTCATCCTGCAACATGCCGCAAGCGGCCCCGTCTTCATCCCCCTGCGCTTCGTCTCGGTCATGGCCATCCTCATGGAGCGGGAGTGGGTGTTCTGCGACTACATCGGTGGGCGTGTCGCAGTCAGTGTCTGGCACCATTTTGCGCCCCAGTCCCGGGACGATTTGCACGAAGGCGTGCCCTGCCGGATGGATCTCTTCAGTCCGGCGGGGGAAGAGATTCTGCGCCGCCTGCCCATGGAGTTTCATCAGGCCTTGAACCACGCCATCAAAAAATCGGCGGAGAAGCGGCATCATTCGGCCCGGGTCATCGCTCTGGACACCCTGCTCCGCCGGACGGAAGATCCGGAACCAGAGCCATAAGACGCGCGCCGGAGAAGACCCGCATGACACCGGAAGTCGATCAGCAATGGATCGGAAAGCTGCTGCGCACCTGTGCCGAGCGCTTCACGCTACCGGGCTTTCACACGGTCAGCGCCAGTCGCAAGCCCGATGGCAGCGTTGTCACCAGCGTCGACATCAACAGTCAAAATTTTCTGCAAGACATGCTCGCCGCCCGCTACCCGGACATTCCGTTGCTCGGCGAAGAAATGGACCCCGCCGAACAAGCCCGTCTGCTGCAGGAGGCCGACGTGCTCTGGTGTCTGGACCCCTTGGATGGAACCAGCAACTTTGTCGCGGGGGTGCCCATCTTCGGCATTTCCCTGGCGTTGCTGCACGGCGGGCAATCCGTGCTGGGCTGGGTCTACGATCCGGTGCGTGCTGAGCTTTTTTCCGCCGCCAGGGGGGACGGCGCGCGGGTGGATGGCACGCCGCTGCGGACTCGGCAGGCACCGGAACTCCGGCAATGCGTCGGTGTCGTCGACTACAAGAGGCTCCACCGTCCCCTCGCCCTGCGCCTGATTGACGAACGCCCCTTCCACAGCCAGCGTAATTTCGGCGCTTCCGTCCTCGAATGGTGCTGGCTGGCCGCCGGCCGCTACCACTTTTATCTGCATGGCGCGCAGCAACTCTGGGACCGCGCCGCCGGTGCGCTGATCCTTCGCGAAGCGGGTGGCCGGATTACCCGCTTGACCGGTGATCCCCTCGGCGAAAACGCGCTGCAACCCAGCTCCATACTGGCCACGCTGGACCCCCGCTTGCATCAAAGCTGGACCCGTTGGCTCGAACAGCCGCCGAGTTCCCAAAAGCAGCCCTTTGATTTATGCTAAAACGAAAAACGGCGCTCACTTAAATTCACCCTGTCACTGAAGGATAAAGAACCGCATGGCCTCCATACGTAATCTTGCACTGTCCCTGCTCCCCGTAACCGAATCCGCAGCCCGTGCCGCCAGCGGCTGGATTGGCCGGGGTGAAAAGGAACTCGGCGATGGCGCGGCGGTGGACGCCATGCGGGCCGCCATTGCCGAAGTCCCCATGCGCGGCGTGGTGATTATCGGTGAGGGGGAGAAAGACGAAGCCCCCATGCTCTACAACGGCGAAGTCGTGGGTTCCGGCACCGGTCCGGAAGTGGAGATTGCGGTGGACCCGGTCGAGGGCACTACTTTCCTGGCGCACGGCATGCCCGGGTCCATCTGCGTACTGGCGGCCGCCCCCAAAGGCAGCATGTTCCGGCCGGGTCCGGCCTATTACATGGACAAGCTGATCGTTCCGGCTCCGGCCCGGGGCAAGATCGATCCCGCCGCGCCCATGCGGGACAAGCTCCACGACCTTGCCCGGGCCCTCGGCAAAGAGGTCCGAGAATTGCGTATCTTCCTGCTCAAGAAGCCGCGTCACGAGGCCATGATTCGCGAGATTCAGGCGGCGGGCGCCGCCGTGCGCCTGCAGACGGATGGTGACGTGAGTGGCGGCATCATGGCCGCCCTCGGCACCAAGGTGGACGCCATGATGGGTATCGGTGGCACTCCGGAGGGCGTCATTTCCGCCTGCGCCGCCCGCGCCATGGGTGCGGACATGTTCGGCGCCCTGGCGCCGCAGAAACCGGGCGAGGCCGAAGCCATCGCCGCCGCCGGTCTCAAGGCCGGACAGTGGCTGGGTCGCGACGATCTGGTGTCCAGCGACGATGTGCTCTTTGTGGCTACGGGTCTGACTTCCGGCGACATTCTTGATGGCGTGACGCGCTCCCACTATTTCGTAGAGAGTGAGAGCCTGGTCATTTCTGGTCACGACGGCATTTTGCGCCGGGTCCGGACCCACCAACGCATCGACTGATTTCCATATGATTCAAGGAGTGTTGTTATGACTGTCACCCGTACTGACCTGGCGAATGCTATTCGCGTTCTCACCATGGACGCCGTAGAAAAAGCGAAAAGCGGCCATCCCGGCATGCCCATGGGCATGGCGGATATCGCCGAAGTGCTGTGGAACGACTTTCTCGTCCACAATCCCGCCAATACCCATTGGGCGAATCGCGACCGTTTCGTCCTCTCCAATGGCCATGGCTCTCTGCTGCAGTACGCACTCCTCCACCTCACCGGGTACGACGTGTCCATGGAGGATCTCAAAAATTTCCGCCAATGGCACAGCAAGACCCCCGGCCATCCGGAGTACCGCGACACCCCGGGCATTGAAACCACCACAGGTCCCTTGGGCCAGGGACTCGCCAACGGCATCGGTATGGCCCTGGCGGAGCGCATGCTCGCCAGCCATTTCAACCGGCCCGATCACGAAATCATCCATCACTACACCTATGTCTTCCTCGGCGATGGCTGCCTCATGGAGGGCGTTTCCCACGAAGCCTGCTCCTTGGCGGGCGTCTGGGGGCTCAACAAGCTCGTCTGTTTCTATGACGACAACAACATCTCCATCGACGGTCATGTGGATGACTGGTTCGCCGACAACACCCCGGCCCGTTTCGAGGCCTACGGCTGGCATGTGATCCGCCAGGTCGACGGCCACGACCCCGAAGCCATCAAAAAAGCCATCGTCGAGGCCCGCCAGCAAAGCACCCGGCCGACCCTGATCTGCTGCAAGACCGTCATTGGCCACGGCTCCCCCAACAAGGCGGGCAGCCATGACTGTCATGGCGCGCCTTTGGGTGCCGAAGAGATATGTCTGACCCGGGAAAACCTGGGTTGGTCCGCGGAGCCGTTCCAGATTCCCGAGGCCATCTACCGGGCCTATGATGCCCGGGCCAAAGGGGAGGCCGCCGAGGCCGACTGGAAGGCGCGTTTCGCCAAATACCGGGAACTCTATCCCGAAGAAGCGGCAGAACTCGAACGGCGTCTGGCCGGCACCCCCAGCGATACATTCGGTGATGAACTGGCGGCACTTATCGCCGGTTTCCGCAAGGCGGCGCCCAAGGTGGCCACGCGTGTGGCATCCGGACAGTGCATTCAAGCGCTTGCGTCGGCATTGCCCGAATTCGTCGGCGGTTCTGCCGATCTGACACCCTCCAACAACACCCGTTGGAAGGAAGCCATCGACATCGGCAAACATCGCCTGATGGGTAATTACATCCACTACGGCGTGCGCGAGTTCGGCATGTCCGCGATCATGAACGGTATCGCCCTGTACGGCGGTTTCCTGCCCTTCGGCGGCACCTTCCTGATCTTCTCCGATTACAGCCGCAATGCGATCCGGATGTCGGCGTTGATGGGCATTCGCGTGATTTATGTGATGACTCACGACTCCATCGGTCTCGGTGAAGACGGCCCGACCCATCAGCCCATCGAGCAGGTCAACAGCCTGCGTCTGATCCCTAACCTCCATGTCTGGCGTCCGGCGGACGCGGTGGAAACGGCCATTGCCTGGGAATCCTCCATTAAACAGGAACGGACGCCGTCCCTGCTGGCCCTCAGCCGGCAGAATCTCCCGGCCCTGCCCCATACCGACGAAACCGTGGCCAACGCCCGTCGCGGTGGTTATGTGCTCAAGGAGGCCGAAGGGGGCAAGGTCCAGGGTCTCCTCATCGCCACCGGTTCCGAAGTGGAACTGGCGCTGGCGGCGCAGGCCAGACTGGCGGAGCAGGGGCATCCGGTGCGGGTGGTCTCCATGCCCTGTATGGATCTCTTCGCGGCACAGGATGCGGCGTATCAGGAACGTGTCCTTCCCGCCAGTGTCACCAAGCGTGTCGCCATCGAAGCGGGCACCACGGGGCTCTGGTACAAATATGTGGGTCTGCATGGCGCGGTCGTCGGTATCGATCACTTCGGCGCCTCGGCCCCGGCCCCGGTCCTGTTCGAGAAGTTCGACTTCACGGTGGATAACGTGGTCGCGCATTTCCAGGCACTGTAACTTATTCATTTCAAATAATCTGAGGAGTTCACATTATGGTATTGCGTATTGGTATTAACGGCTATGGGCGTATCGGACGAAACATTCTGCGGGCGGTGTACGAAGCAAACCGGACCGACCAAATCCAGGTCGTCGCGATCAATGATCTGGGCAGCCCCGAGACCAACGCCCACCTGACGCAGTATGATTCCGTGCATGGCAAATTCCCTGTCCCGGTGAGCGTTGACGGCGGCGACATGCTGGTCGGCGATGATCGCGTCAAGGTCCTGGCCGAGCGCGACCCATCCAAGCTGCCCTGGGGTGATCTGGGCGTGGATGTCGTCCTGGAGTGCACCGGCTTCTTTGCCTCCCGCGAGAAAGCCGCCCTGCACCTCAAAGGGGGGGCCAAGAAGGTGCTGATCTCCGCTCCGGCGAAGGATGCCGTGGATCTGACCGTCGTCTATGGCGTCAACCATCAGTTGTTGGATCCCGCCAAGCACCAGATCGTCTCCAACGGTTCCTGCACCACCAACTGTCTGGCGCCTTTGGCCAAGATCCTCAACGATCTGGCCGGCATTGAAGGCGGCACCATGAATACCATCCACTCCATGACCAACGATCAGCGCATCATCGACGTCTATCACGAGGATTTACGTCGCGCCCGCGCCGCCGGCATGAGCATGATTCCCACCAGTACCGGTGCCGCCAAGGCCATCGGCCTGGTGCTGCCGGAGTTGGCCGGCAAACTGGACGGCTTCGCCATCCGTGTGCCCACGCAAAACGTTTCCATCGTGGACCTCACCTGTATCGTCAACAAGGAGGTCTCCGTCGACGAAATCCACGCCGCGATGAAGGCGGCCAGTCAAGGCGCGCTCAAGGGTGTCTATGGCTACAACGACAAGCCCCTGGTCTCCATCGACTTCAACCACAACCCGCATTCGTCCACCTACGAGTCCTCTCTGACCAAGGTCAAGGGTAAGCTGGTCAAGGTCTGCTCTTGGTATGACAACGAATGGGGTTTCTCCAACCGTATGGTGGATACCGCCCTCGCCATGATGGGCCAGGCCCGCTGAAGAGGAGATCCACCATGAACGTCCTGCGTATGACGGATGTGCCCCTGCGGGGAAAACGCGTGCTGATTCGTGAGGATCTCAATGTCCCCATGAATGACGCGGGTGCCATCACCGACGACACCCGCATTCGCGCCAGCCTGCCTACCATCCGCACCGCGCTGGCGGGTGGGGCGCGGGTGATGCTGATGTCCCATCTGGGGCGTCCCAAGGAAGGCGTTTTTGACGAAAAGGCCAGTCTGGCGCCCATTGCCGCCCATCTCGGTCAGTTGCTGGGCCGCGAAGTCCCTGTGGTGCGCGATTGGCTGGATGCCGGTAAGGATAGCCTCGCCCGGTTGCGGGATGGCGATGTGGTCGTCCTGGAAAATGTCCGTTTCAATGCGGGCGAAGGCGAGGATGACGAGGTCCTCTCCAAAAAGATGGCCGCACTCTGCGATATCTATGTGATGGATGCTTTTGGCACGGCCCATCGTGCCCAGGCCAGCACCCACGGTGTCGGCAAGTTCGCACCCATCGCTTGCGCCGGTCCGCTGCTGGTCAACGAACTGGACGCGCTGGGCAAGGCCCTGCAGAATCCCAAACGGCCTTTGGTGGCCATTGTCGCCGGTTCCAAGGTCTCCACCAAGTTGACCATTCTCAAATCCCTGGCGGAGAAGGTCGATCAACTGGTGGTGGGTGGCGGTATTGCCAACACGTTCATCCTCGCCGCCGGGCATGCTGTCGGCAAATCCCTTTGTGAGGCGGATCTGGTGCCGGATGCCCAGGCGATCGTGGCGGCCGCACGGGCCAAGGGCGGCGATGTGCCCTTGCCCAGCGACGTGGTGGTGGCCAAGGAGTTTTCCGCCACAGCCCCCGCGCGAACCTGCAACGTGGACGAGATCGCCGCCGACGATATGGTGCTCGACATCGGGCCTGACACGGCCAGGGTCCTGGGGGATATTCTGCGCAAGGCGGGTACCATCGTCTGGAATGGTCCGGTCGGCGTGTTCGAATTCGATGCCTTCGCCGATGGCACCAAAGCCATTGCCCGCGCCGTGGCCGAAAGCAGCGCCTTCTCCATTGCCGGGGGGGGGGATACCATTGCCGCCATCAACAAATTTCAGATTGAAGACGCGGTCTCGTATATCAGCACCGGTGGCGGTGCCTTTCTGGAGTTTCTCGAAGGCAAGACCCTGCCCGCCGTAGCCATGCTGGAAGCCCGCGCGCGAGGGAAGAACACTTGATACGCCGGACGAAGATCGTCGCTACCCTGGGCCCTGTCAGTTCTGATGTGCAGGTCGTCGATCGCTTGATCGAGGCGGGCGTCGACGTCGTGCGTCTCAACTTCTCCCACGGCGCGGCGGAAGACCACGTCAAGCGCGCCGAGATGGTCCGGGAAAGGGCGCGCGCCCATGGCCGCGCCATCGGTGTGTTGGCCGATTTACAGGGACCCAAGATTCGTATCGGCAAGTTTGCCGAAGGCAAGATCCACCTCACGGCGGGCGAGCCGTTTATCCTCGACACCACCTGCGTCCTCGGCGACGAGTCGCGGGTCGGGGTGACCTATCCGCAACTCGTCGGGGATGTGGACCGGGGCGCGACCCTGCTGCTCAATGATGGCATGATTGTCCTCTGGGTCGAGAAGGTGCAGGGCACTGAAATCCACACCCGCGTCGTACAGGGTGGCGAACTCTCCAACAGCAAGGGCATCAATCGGGCAGGGGGCGGTCTGACCGCGCCGGCGCTGACCGATAAGGATCGGGCGGATATCATCACGGCGGCGCGCCTGGAGGCCGACTATCTGGCGGTCTCGTTTCCGCGCAGCGCCGCCGATATGGAGGAAGCCCGCCGTCTCTTCCGGGAGGCCGGTGGTCATGGCGCGCTGGTGGCTAAGATCGAGCGGGCCGAGGCGGTGGAGGCCATTGAAGAAATCCTCGCGGTCTCCGAAGTCATCATGGTGGCGCGTGGTGATCTCGGGGTGGAGATCGGCGACGCGGCGGTGCCCCCCGTGCAGAAACGGATCATTGCCCTGGCGCAGAAATACAACCGCTTGACGATTACGGCGACACAGATGATGGAGTCCATGATCCATCAGCCGATCCCGACTCGCGCCGAGGTTTCCGATGTCGCCAATGCGGTTCTCGATGGCACCGATGCCGTGATGCTGTCGGCGGAAACAGCCAGTGGAGCCTTTCCGGTGGAGGCTGTCGCCGCCATGGATCGCACTTGCCGGGAGGCCGAACGGCAGGCGCCGGTCAACAATACCCTGCAAATCATCGACCGGCCGTTGGAGCGGATGGACGAAACCATCGCGGCGGCGGCTATTTTAGCCACCATGCGCTCACCCATTGTGGCCATTGCGGCGTTTACCGAAAGTGGTTCCACCGCTTTATGGCTATCCCGCGCCAATCCGCGGGTGCCGATTTATGCATTGACCCCGCAGGTGTATACCCGGCGCAAGGTAACCTTGTATCGTGGGGTGCATCCGGTCAATTTCCCGCAGAGCCGCCATGATGACCCTGTCCAGGTGATGCGCGCGGCGGAAGACGAGCTGCGTCGCCGGGGTGTGGTCCGTGACGGTGATCTGATTCTCATCACCATCGGCGAGCCCATGGGCGCACCCGGTGGCACCAATACCCTCAAGCTGGTGCGTGTCGGCGATGTTACGCACCGTGCTTGAGCCGGATTCTCTCGAAGACCGCCACTCGGCGGGACCCTACTTGCAGTCTGCAGGGTCCGCCGATAGGATTGCCCAAGACCCAATCCATTTTCATTCACGTTTAGGAGGAGTGTCATGGCTCTAGTTTCCCTGCGCCAGTTGTTGGACCACGCTGCAGAACATGGTTACGGAATCCCCGCTTTCAATGTCAACAACCTCGAGCAGGTGCGCGCGATCATGGAGGCCGCCGCGGCAGTCGACGCGCCGGTCATCCTTCAGGCTTCGGCGGGGGCTCGCAAATATGCGGGCGAGCCCTTTCTGCGCCACCTGATTCTCGCCGCCATCGAAGAGTACCCGAACATCCCCGTCGTCCTGCACCAGGATCATGGGGCCAGTCCGGCAGTTTGCATCCAGGCCATTCGTTCCGGATTTTCCAGCGTGATGATGGACGGTTCCTTGTTGGAAGATGCCAAGACCCCGGCCAGCTATGACTACAATGTCACGGTGACCGCGAAAGTTGTGGAGATGTCCCATGCCGTCGGTGTGAGTGTTGAGGGTGAGTTAGGCTGTCTCGGCTCCCTGGAGACCGGTATGGCGGGTGAGGAGGATGGTGTCGGCGCCGAAGGCAGTCTGACCCACGATCAGATGCTGACCGACTCCGAAGAGGCCGCACGCTTCGTGAAGGCCACCAAGGTAGACGCCCTGGCCATCGCCATCGGTACCAGTCACGGCGCCTACAAGTTTACCCGGCCACCCACCGGCAAGGTGCTGCGTATCGACCGGATCAAGGAGATTCATGCGCGGATCCCCGATACCCATCTGGTGATGCACGGCTCCAGCTCGGTGCCCCAGGATTGGTTGAAGATCATCCACGAGTTCGGTGGGGACATCGGCGAGACGTACGGTGTGCCCGTGGAAGAGATCCGGGAAGGTATCAAGTTCGGTGTGCGCAAGGTCAATATCGATACCGACCTGCGTTTGGCCGCCACCGGCGCGGTGCGCCAGAGCCTGGCCAAGAACCCCAAGAACTTCGATCCCCGCAAGTTCCTGATGGCTTCTCTCGACGCCATGCGGGACATTTGTCGGCAACGTTTCGAGGCTTTCGGCAGCGCCGGGCAGGCCAGCAAAATTCAGGTGATCCCGCTGGATACCATGTTCAAACGCTACAGCAAGGGTGAACTCGACCCCCGCGTTACCGGCGTCTGATCGCGACCGGCTTTGTCGACGGGCGAGGGCGCATGGCGCTCTCGCCCTGTTTTGGAGGTGATATGACGCAGTTCAAGATTTCTCCTTCCATCCTTTCGGCAGATTTCGCCCGTTTGGGCGAAGAGGTGCGCGCCGTCGATGCGGCAGGTGCCGACTATATCCATGTGGATGTCATGGATAACCATTTCGTCCCCAATCTGACCATCGGTCCGCTGGTGGTTGCCGCTATCAAGCCGCACACCCAAAAACCCCTGGACGTGCACCTCATGATTTCCCCGGTGGACAGCATCATCCCCGACTTCGCCAAGGCGGGCGCCGATATCATTACCGTGCATCCCGAAGCGACGATTCATCTGGATCGGACCATCCAGTTGATCCACAGTCTGGGCTGCAAGGCGGGCGTCTCTCTCAACCCTTCCACTCCCCTCAATGTGCTGGATTACGTACTGGAGAACCTCGATCTGGTGCTGGTGATGAGTGTCAACCCCGGTTTCGGCGGACAAGGCTTCATCGAGTACACCCTGCGCAAGATCGAGGCGATTCGCCAGCGCATCGACGCCACGGGCAAGAGCATCGAACTGGAAGTGGATGGTGGCGTCAAGGTGGACAACGTGCGGCGGGTCGCCGACGCGGGCGCCGACGTTTTCGTGGCGGGCAGCGCCATCTACGGCACACCCGACTATGCCATGACCATTGCCGCCTTCCGCAAAGCGCTGGTGGGCTGAACGATGGTGAAGCTGAATACCGAGGCATTCGCAGCGCGTGTCGTCCTGCTGGATCTGGACGGCACACTGGTGGATACCGCCCCCGATCTTGCCGCTGCGGCCAACCATGTGCTGCAAAAACTCGGGCGCGCGCCCGCCGAAATGCCGGTTATCCGTGGTTTTATCGGTAATGGCGTCCGTGAGCTGATGCGGCGGGCACTGGCGATCCAGAGTGATCCCAGCGCGGAGGAACTGGATGCGGCCATGGTGGATTTCAGCCAGTACTACGGGGCGCATCTGCTGG
>JAKCBU010000280.1 GCA_021839095.1 Pseudomonadota bacterium
TGATCTGGGCCTATCCACGCGGCCAGGCGGTAGGCACGCGCGAGCAGGACGCCCACCTTATCGCCGGGGCAGCGGGTCTGGTGGCCTGCCTGGGTGCGGACTTCGTCAAGATCAACCCACCCCTCGACACGGCTGGCGCCATGGATGGCACGCTCCTGGGTGAAGCGGTAGCCGCCGCCGGACGCACCCAGGTGATCTGCGCGGGGGGCTCCGAAACCGAGGCGCCGGAATTTCTGCAACGCCTCCACGAACAGATTCACGTGGGCGGGACGCAGGGTTGCGCCACCGGCCGCAACGTCCATCAACGCAATCAGCCCGATGCCATCCGGTTCTGCAAGGCCATCCACGCGATCGTCGTGCATAATCAGGGCGTCGATGAAGCGCTCAAACTGTTGAGTCCCAACACATGATGCGGCTGCCCGCGCAGCGCAGCAAAATCGTCTGTACCATCGGTCCGGCCTCTGACGCCCCCAAAACTCTGGAACGGATGATCCGCGCCGGAATGAATGTGGCCCGTCTGAACCTGGCGCACGGCACTCCGGATGAACACCGCGCCCGCATAGACCGTATCCGCGCCGCGGCGGAAAAGACGGGGCAGCGGGTGGCCATTCTCGCCGATCTGCCCGGTCCCAAACTCCGTATCGGTGTGCTGCCCGCCCCGGTCACCCTCAAACGCGGCGGCCGGGTATTGCTCGCCCCTGAGATGCCCGGAACCGCGGATCGGATTCCCCTGGATCTACCCCGTCTCTCCCGGACTCTGGTCAAGGGAGACAGGATCTTTCTGAATGACGGTTTCATCGAATTGCGCGTGGAGCGACACGACCCCGCCGGCATCCACTGCCGAGTGGTGGTCGGCGGCCTACTGCTCTCCCACAAGGGCGTCAATCTGCCCGGCGTTCCCCTAGAGGACGGCGCCCTGACCCCGGCTGATCGCGAGTGGCTGGCCTTCGCGCTGGAGGCCGGGGTGGACGGACTCGGTATTTCTTTTGTGGAAACGCCCGAAGACCTGCACTCCGCCCGCCGGGAAGCGCGGGCGTTGGGTTATGACCCCTTTCTGGTCGCCAAAATCGAAAGGGCGCGGGCCTGGAGGCGGATCGACGCCCTTATCGCCGCGGCCGACGGCATCATGGTGGCGCGCGGTGACCTCGGCGTGGAAGTACCCATCGGGCAGATCGCCCTGATTCAAAAACGCCTCATCCGCAAGGCTCGCGCGGCGGGTAAACCGGTCATCACCGCCACGCAGATGCTGGAATCCATGGTCCATAACCGGCGTCCCACCCGGGCGGAGGTGACGGACGTGGCCAACGCCATCCTCGACGGCACCGACTGCGTCATGCTCTCCGAGGAATCCGCCGTCGGCGATTATCCCGTCGACGCGGTGAAGATGCTGGCCGAAATCGCCCGGATCACGGAAAAAGCGCGTCCTGAACTCGGTCCGCTTCCGGCGGACATCCTGCATGACACCGCCAGCATCGAATCCGTCATCGCCTGGGATGTGCGCACCGCCGCCGAGCATCTGAATCCTTTGTTCATTGTCACACCCACGGAAACCGGCACCACCGCGGCGCGTATCGCGCGCTTCCGGCTGAATCCCTGGATACTGGCGCTCAGTCCCCATACCCGCACCTGCCAGCATCTATGCTTTCATTACGGGGTGCATGCCGTGGAAATGCCCAGCCCCGGCCAGGACTGGGAGCAAGCCGTCCGCCGCTGGCTGGGCATCCATGGTATCGAAAAAGGCGTCATCCTCCTCACCCAGGGGCCGAGCCGGGGGCATCCCGGCGATTCCAATCGTTTGGAGATCCTCCGGTTGGAACCATCCGCCACTCGTTTCTCACCGTCAAAGGAGAAGTCTCATGCGTTGCTTAGTGACCAGTGCTCGTCCTTATGATCAGCAGTTCCTCAACGCCGCCAACGGTGGGCGCCACGAATTGGTTTTCGTCGAAACCGTATTGAATGCCGATACCGCCTTCATCGCCCAGGGCTATCCCGCCCTCTGCCCGTTTGTCGATGACACGCTCGACGCCAACGCTCTGGAGACCATCGCCCGCCTGGGAACCAGACTGCTGGTACTACGCAGCACCGGGTTCAACCACGTCGACATCCCCGCGGCGGAAGCGCACGGAATCACCGTCATGCGGGTGCGGGATTACTCTCCCTACGCAGTCGCCGAGTACGCCGTCGGCCTCATGCTGACCCTGAACCGGCATCTGCATAAAGCCTATAGCCGGGTGCGCGACGGCAACCTCCTCCTCGATGGTTTACTGGGCTTCGACATGCATGGCAAGACCGTGGGCATTGTCGGCACCGGCAGGATTGGTACCGCGCTGGCCCGGATTCTTCACGGCATGGGCTGCCGCTTGCTGGCCTATGACACCACCCCCAACCCCGACTGTCAGGAACTGGGAGTCGTGTATGCCTCCCTGGAGGAATTGCTCGCCAAAAGCCGGATCGTCAGTCTCCATGTGCCCCTTTTTCCGGAAACCCGTCACCTCATGAATGCGGAACGCTTCGCCCAGATGCCCGAAGGCGCCATGCTCATCAATACCAGTCGCGGTCCGCTCATTGACACGAGCGCCCTCATCGCCGCGCTCAAGAGCCGTCACCTGGGCGCGGTGGGTCTGGATGTCTATGAAGAGGAGGCTGATCTGTATTTCAAGGACCACTGCGACGACATCATCTGCGATGACAGCTTCGAACGATTGCTCACTTTTCCCAACGTCGTCATCACGGGCCATCAGGCCTTTTTCACCCGTGAGGCCATGCAGACCATCGCGGACACCACCATTCAGAATCTCGACGATTTCAGCGCCGGCAAGGACAGCCCCAACCGCATCGCCGCCCATCGCGCAGCCCATTGAACCGGAGGATTTCGTGACCATCGCCCCTTGCTACCTGCTCCCCCAGCTCCCGGAA
>JAKCBU010000281.1 GCA_021839095.1 Pseudomonadota bacterium
CACGGAGTTCAGGAAGTGGGCATCACTGAAATTGATGCGTACGCGGTAGCCACCGTTGAGGGTATTCACATCATAGGCGGGGCGACTGTCACTGCGGATGAGAAAGGCTGTGCCATGCTGATCCTGTACCGGCGTAATGCTGCTGATGAGGCTCTCCGCCCACGCGGCACCGGAACTCAGGCAGAGGGTCGCCGCCAGAATGGCAAGGTGCGCCGGCCTCGGCAGCGGAAGCCGTGCGTGCGAACTTGCGGCGACACGGCGGGTGTGGCGGGAGGTACTGGATGCAGTGCTCATCTTTTCGCTATCCTCTGTATTCTTTGGGGTTAGGCAAGTTATGTTCAGTGGCTGTTCTGCATCTGCAGGACAGTCTGCTCTTTCTGGAATCCACCGAAGGCGTTGGGCATGAATTGTTCGACGGTAACCGACCGTTTCGTCATGCCGTCGTCAATATGTACGATGCGACCGTCATGGGTACCGATGTAACTGCCGACCGTAGCGCGATACACCTTATGATCCGGCGTGAGGAGCACGGCCCAGAGCTTGCCTTGGCTGTCGCGGACGATGCCGGTCACGCTCAGGCTGGAAAGCGCGTACTTCTCCAGGGGCTGGAGTGGTCCATGACTGGCGGGACGTGGACCCGTGCTGGCGGCGGCGGCCTCCTTGCGAAGTAGCAGTTCCGAAAAGCTCGTGAAGGGATCGCGATTCGTCGGATTTTCGTAAGCCTTCGGCTGGTAGGCGGGGGTCTTGGGCAGCGGCATGACATGCGCGCTGATTTTCGGTCCGCTGGCCACAAAAGCCTGAAGATGGCTGAGGTTGTCGCTGTCCGAGCAGCCGCCCAGCAACGCCATGCCGGTAAGCGCCATCATGATATGGAAAGAACGCTTCATGACTTGCCCCCATTCTTGCTCCGGCCACCGGCATTGTCCCGGCTATCCAGGTAACGATAGGTAGTTGCCGTGCACTGCATGACCAGTTTCTGGGCGGCCTGCGCCTTGGCGAGACTGGTCGCACCCGCATCAGGCATCCGCGCAATGTCGATATCGTTGATGGTGACAATCCGGGGCATGGCGGCCACAGCAGCGGCGAAGCGGCCGATATCATTGTAGGTACCGACCACTTTGAGCTTTACCGGTATTTTCGCGTAGAAGTTTTTGTTGACCTCGCTGGTCGGTTGGAAAAGTTCGAAATCCAGCCCGCGGCTGCGTCCCGCCAGGGTCACGTCATCCAGCAAGGACGGGATCTGGGTACGGTTGGGCAACTGCTGCAGAAAGTCCTGAAAACGCCGATTCATTTCTTTGATCTGGGCCTGGTAGGCGGGCAGGGAGGCGGCCAGCAACTGTTTTTGCCGTACCTGGGTTTTCAGGCTGTATTCCTGGGTTTTTAGCTGATTGTATTGGTTGTTCTCGGGTGAGATGAACTCAAACCAGGCCAGGATACCGAGTATGAGGACGATGATAACGATGGCGACGAGTTTGGTTTTGGTCGGCCAGCGGACGATGTCGTCGATTTGCAGATTGCGGAGTTCATCAAGGGTCATGGCCGGGTATCCTTATTCTGCGCGGGCGCGCCACTTTTATGCGCGGCGGTTGGCGTGCGGATGCTCATCTGCAGCGTGAATTGCCCCACTTCTTCATTACCCAGTTTGGATTTGCTGATGATGTTGAGTTCCGGCTTCTCAAAAATCCTCGAGGCCTCGATGTTGCGCATGAATGCCGCGACCTGATCGTTTGCCTGGGAATAGCCGTCGACGGTAATGCTGTCGCCCACCTGCTTGAGGTGGGTCAGGAAGACGCCGTCGGGTGTAACCCTGGCCAGGGTATTGAAGAGACGCACCACCATATCCCGCTGGTCCTGCAGGTCGGTGATGATGCCCTCGCGGGCGAGCAGTTGGTCGCGTTTTTTGCGCAGGTCGGCAACGGACGCGATTTTTTGATCCAGTTGGGTGGTGACGTTTTGCAGATACTGCACTTTTTGCTGTTCGGCGGAAACGCGCGCGCTGAAGATGCTGTAGATGCCATAGTAGAACAGGGCGGCGAGCAGCAGGATGCCGACAAGAGCCAGCGCCAAAAGCTGGCTGCGCTGGACCCGCCGGGCCTCCCGATAAGGCAGCAGATTGATGCGGATCATGCAGAAATCCTCCTTAACGCCAGCCCGCAGGCCACTGCCAGGGACGACCGGTCTGCATCCATGAAACGACGACTGATCTGAGGGGCCATTTCCATGCCCGCAAAAGGATCGGGCACGTAGACCGGAAAGTTCACGAGCTGGCGCAATTGTTCGGCAAGTTGCGGAATCCGGGCTCCGACACCAAAGAGATGCACCGATCCCGCCGGAATATCCGGCATACTGGCCTGAAAGAAATCCAGAGAGCGAAACAGTTCCTGCGCCATGCTCCGGGTAAAGGGGCTGAGCACATCACGCCCGTAGTCCGGCGGTAGACCGCCGAAGCGCTCCATGCGTTGCGCATCGTTGAGGGCGAGGTCGTAGCGGCGCTGGATTTCTTCGATCAGACGACCGAGACCGAAATTATGTTCCCGGGAGTAAACAGGGTGGCCTTCCTGAAAAGCGTAAATGTTCGTGGTGATGCTACCCATCTCCATCAGAATGACCGCGCTGCCCGGAACGTTGCGCTGCGGTGGGGACACACCGGCAAGGTGCTCATGCAACAACCAGAGCGCAAAGGGCTTGACGTCAACAATTCTGGGCTTGAGGCCGGCCTCTTCAAGCACCGCTGCGCGGTCTTCGACAGCTTCTTTTTTGCACGCCACCAACAATATATGGTTATACCCTTTTCTGCTGGCGTCCGGCCCGAGCACCGCGAAATCGAAATTGACGGCATCAATGCTGTAGGGAATATACTGGCCGCTTTCGAAGCGGATCTGCTCCTCCATACCCACTTCATCGAGGTCTTCCGA
>JAKCBU010000282.1 GCA_021839095.1 Pseudomonadota bacterium
CCAAACTCCTCGGCAAATCCCGCAAAAACGAAGTCGGTCTGGGCTTCCGGCAGGAAATCGAGGTTGACCTGGGTACCGTTGAACCAGCCTTTCCCCCAGAATCCTCCCGAACCCACGGCAATCATGCTCTGGATGATGTGATAACCGGCGCCCAGGGGGTCGCGCTGAGGATCGAGAAAGGTCAGTATGCGTTCTTTTTGGTATCCATGCAGAAAATGCCAGAGTACCGGCCCACTGATGGCGGCCAGAATGATCAGCGCGATAAACCATCGGCGGCGCACACCCGCCAGCCACATCATGAAGACCCCGGCAGCGCCAATTTGCGCCGCCGTACCTAGATCTGGTTCCTTGGCGATGAGCAGAAAGGGGATAGCAATCAGCACAAATCCGGTGACCGCAGAAAGCCAGTGGCGAACATTTTCCCGTTGCGAATAGTAATAGGCGAGGAACAGGGGCAGCGCAAGTTTCATGAGCTCCGAGGGCTGAAAGGTCAGCGGGCCGACGCCCAGCCAGCGCCGTGCGCCGAGATTGGTTTTGCCCGCCACGAGTGTGATGACCAGCAAGAGGATGCCCGTAGCGTACAAGGCGGGTGCCCAGGCGCGAATACGCTCCGGTGGCGTATTGGCAACGAGAACGAGGACGAGGATGCCGATCGCGAATCGCAAAAGCTGGGCAAGCACTACGCGGATACTTTCTTGGCTGCCACTGTAGATCACCGCGAGGCTGATGAGCATGAGCATTACCACCCCCGTCATGATTGCCGGATCCAGTTTCCGCAGGGGCTTCAGCAGGCGTACATGCCAGCTCATGGATTGACCTCCGGTGTCGTCACCGTATTGAGGTAGGCGTCGATAACCGCTCTGGCGACAGGCCCGGCAGTGCTGCCTCCGTGGCCGCCATGTTCGACCACTACCGCCACGGCGATGTGCGGATGGTCTGCCGGCGCGTAGGCGATGAAGAGTGCGTGATCCTGCCAAAGTTGAACCGTATCATGCAGCACCCGACCGGAATCGTTGCGCTGCGCGTGGTGCACCTGGGCAGTGCCGGTTTTGCCGGCAATGGCATGGAGATCGTTGGCCAGCGATCTGCCGGTACCCGAAGTCACCGCATCACGCATCGCACCTTGAATGACGGAGATGTCCTCTGGTGAAAAATTCAGGAGTTGCGTCGCGCCGTCGGATGATTGTTTCATATGCGGTATAACCAGTTTGCCACCATTGGCGATGCTGGCAGTGGCACGCGCCAACTGGAGTGGGGTGCTGAGCAGATAACCCTGTCCTATCCCCATCATCACGGTCTGTCCCTGATACCAGGTCTGGCCGTAGCGCCGACGTAGCCAGACCGGGGAGGGGATCACACCCGCGGATTCCCCAGGTAAATCCACTCCGCTGCGCTGACCAAAGCCAAAATGCGCGAGACCGTTGCCGAGCTGGATTGCGCCAAGACGCATGGCAATTTGGTAAAAATATACGTCATTGGAATCGCGAATGGCTTCGCGCAGATTTTGCGCACCATGACCACCGGGTTTCCAGTCGTAATATTTGTGTCTGGTGCCGGGAATCTGGTAGTAAGCGCCGCCAGCAAGCCGCTGATCAGCGGCGACGGCCTTGTCACGCAGGGCGCTGAGTGCCACAAAAGGTTTGATGGTAGAGCCCGGAGGATAGCTGCCCCGCAGGAAGCGGTTGGCCATGGGCGTGCCCGAATCGTCCCGCAGGCTGCTCCATACGGCGGTGCTCAGGCCATCTACGAAAGCATTCGGATCGAACGCGGGGGCCGAATAAGCGGCGAGTACGTCACCATTCCGCGGATCCAGTGCCACCACGGCGCCCTGCTGGCCGGTCATGGCCTGAGCGGCGGCCTGCTGCACCGCAAGATCCAGAGTCGTCCGGATCGTTACGCCCTCCCGGGGCGGGTTGCGCAAGCGTGTGCGTAATGTATGTCCGCGTGCGTCGACCTCTACCTCCTGGTCGCCCGGCTGTCCTTTCAGCAGGGTTTCATACTGCGCTTCAAGGCCGCTTTTGCCGATGCTGTCCAGCCCCGCATAGTCCGCCATCTGCTCCTCGCGGATTTCTGCAGGGGTCAGGCGGCCCACATAGCCCACTGCATGGGCAAAAAGTGAACCATAGGGATAGTGGCGTTTGATCCTGGTTTGTATGTCTACCCCCGGAAATTGATGCCGCTGCACGGCAAATGCGGCCAACTCCCCGGGATTCAGATTGCGTCGCAGAAGGATGGGCTGGTAGGGGCGCGCATGTGATAGATCGCGGTTGAAGCGTTGCTGGTCCTCTGCGCTGACGGGCAATATCCGCCGTAGGTGCTGGATGATTTCCTCCGGGTGCATGGCTTTGTTCGGCGTGATCGTAAGAGCGAAGCCGGTCTCATCATCGGCGAGTACCTGCCCATGCCGGTCAAGAATCAGACCCCGCTGAGGGGCGATGGGCAGCAGCACAATGGTATTATGGGTGGATTGGGTGGCATAGAGATCGTGATCCCAGACCTGCAGCCGGAATATCTGTATGGCCAGCAGCGCCGTAAGCACTGTGATCAGTCCCGCAGCGACCAGCAGTCGGCGGGTGAATTGCCGATGTTCCCGGGCGGGCTGTACCGCGTTCATGTATGGTTCAGACGCAATGCGTGACGCAGATAATCGAGCGTCAACGTAAAAAGCGGCCACAGCAGGGCGCCGATCAGAGGCCCTAAAAGCAGCGAAAAATGCCATGTGACGGTGCCTGCCCAGACCTGCCACAACCAGACCAGCAACCGGTGGGCCAGCAGTAACACGAATATGAAGAAGAGTTGCTCCCAGGACGCCAGACTGCGAACCCTGGCAATGCCGGTGTAGAGCAGATAAATCATGACGACCCCGGCGATAGCCTGGGCTCCCAGCACATCGCCAAGTACCATATC
>JAKCBU010000283.1 GCA_021839095.1 Pseudomonadota bacterium
AGATCTTTGCAAATCCGGTAGGCACTGATTTTCTATGATTCCGAAAGCGCTTGACATTGCAGGCCGCTTCAAGGTTTATCATGGAACCGTGCCGGTGCCTGTACACCGGCTAGCGGGGGAAGGTGGATGTATGGATGAGAACAAACGGTCACACCTCGAAATCGCCATAGAGGGCATGACGTGCGCCTCGTGCAGCGCCCGCGTGGAGCGGGCCTTGAATGATCTGCCGGGTGTGCGGGCCAGGGTGAATCTCACGACGGAGCAGGCGTCGGTGGATTATGTCCCGCAGGAAACGGGTCCCCAGACGCTGGTCGATGTCATCGCCCAGACCGGGTATGCGCCGGTCATCGCCGAGACCGAACTGGCTATCGAGGGGATGACCTGCGCTTCCTGCGTGCGGCGGGTCGAGAAAGCGTTGCAAGCACTACCCGGTGTGCTTGCCGCGACGGTCAATCTGGCCACGGAGCGTGCGTCTGTCCGCTACTTTCCCGCGACGGTGCAGATCGACGCGTTCACGGCCGCCGTGGCCGAGGCCGGGTACGCCGCCCGCCTCTTGTCCGGATCTTCGGAAGCCGCGGCACTGCGCAAGCGGCAGGTTCAGACCACCATGCGCCGCGAAGTCCTCCTCGCCACGGTTTTGGCCATACCCGTTCTGCTGCTTTCCATGGGCGGTCATTGGGTGGCGCCCCTGCATGTCTGGCTGGACACCATCCGCCCATTCCCGCATTTTTGGGAATGGACGGAAGCCGTCATGACCACGATCGTGCTCTTCGGACCGGGAAGGCGGTTTTTTCGTCCTGGTCTCATCGCCTATCGACACCTGTCTCCCGACATGAACTCTCTGGTTGCCACCGGCACTGGAGCGGCCTGGTTGTACAGCATGCTGGTGCTACTGATGCCCGAGCTGTTTCCCGTGGCCGCCCGCGCCGTCTATTTCGATTCGGCGGCGGTGGTCATTGCGGCCGTCTTGCTGGGAAAATATCTGGAAGAACTGGCCAAGGGCAAGACTTCGGCGGCCATCAGGAAGCTGCTCGGGTTGCAGGCCAAGGAAGCCCATGTATTGCGTCATGGCGTCGAGGAAACAGTCGCCATTAGTAGCGTTGTGGCTGGCGACCGGATCATCGTGCGACCGGGGGAGCGGCTGCCGGTGGACGGGAGGATACAAGCGGGTGATTCCCACGTGGATGAAGCCATGCTGACCGGGGAATCCTTGCCGGCAACCAAGCATGCGGGGGACAAGGTCGTGAGCGGGACGATCAATCTGGAGGGCCGCCTGGTGGTCGAGGCGACCGAGGTGGGCACGCGAACCGTACTGGCGCAGATCATCCGTCTGGTGGAACAGGCGCAGACGGATAAGCTCCCCATCCAGAGGTTGGCGGATCAGGCGGTAAGGGTGTTTACGCCCGTCGTTTTAGGAATCGCATTGCTGACCTTCGTGGTCTGGCTGGTCGTGGGGCCGGCACCGGCCATCACCATGGCCTTGCTGTCGGCGGTGGCCGTTCTCGTGGTCGCCTGTCCTTGCGCCATGGGGTTGGCGACCCCGGCGGCCATCATGGTCGGTACGGGCCGAGCGGCTGAATTGGGCGTGTTGTTTCGGAAAGGGGAGGCATTGGAAACCCTTTCGAAGATCGACATGGTGCTTCTCGATAAAACCGGTACATTGACCGAGGGGCGGCCATCGCTCACGGATTGCCTTGCCGCGGATTCGACGCTGCTGTTGCGCTGGGCCGCGGCGGTGGAATCGGCCTCGGAACATCCTCTGGCCCGGGCCGTACTTGAGGCCGCCCGCCTCCAGCACTTGGTTCTGCCACCCATCACCGCTTTCAGAGCCGTTCCGGGATATGGGGTCGAGGCCGTGGTCGAGGGACGGCTGATCCGTATCGGCACTCCCCGCTTCCTCGAACAGGAGGGATGGTTTCCGGACGCATGGGCGGATGAGGCCGCGGCGCTGGAGGCCGAGGGCAAAACGGTCATCTATGTGACCGCCGACCACCTGACCCTTGGCGTCCTCGCTATCGCGGATGCGATCAAGAGCGATGCCAGGGCCTTGGTCGCCGCTATTCAGGACGCCGGACTGGAAGTCGCTATGGTGACCGGTGACGCGCATCGGACTGCGGACGCGGTGGCGCGCCAGGTTGGCATCCACACGGTACATGCCGAAATCCTTCCTCAGGGTAAATCGGAGGTGGTACGGCGGCTACAAAGAGAAGGGCACCGAGTCGCCTTCGTGGGCGATGGCATCAACGACGCGCCCGCCCTGGCCCAGGCCGATGTCGGCATCGCCCTGGCCTCGGGAACCGATATCGCCATCGAATCCGCGGCGGTGACAGTCACCCATGGTGATTTGGGTGGCGTCATCACGGCCATTCATGCCGCGCGTAAAACCATGCGCACCATTCGTGGTAATCTCTTCTGGGCGTTTTTCTACAATATCTTACTGATCCCGGTGGCCGCGGGTGTCGCCGTGCCGGTAGGACTCCAGTTGAATCCCATGTTGGCGGGGATCGCCATGGGCTTGTCTTCGGTTTTTGTCCTGACCAACAGCCTGCGGCTTCGGGGGATGAGGCCGTGGCCCCTGGGAACCGCATCTTCCACCGCCACCGATCTTTCTGTCACCACTGCAAAAGGAGCACTCTCATGACCGCGTATGCTTTTTCCACGAAGACCACAGGGCCTTTTCCGGTAGCTGTCTCCAAAGTCGTTGACGCACTGAAATCAGAAGGATTTGGTGTATTGACCGAGATTGATGTGTCGGCCACTTTGAAAGCCAAGCTTGGGATCGATTCTCGCCCCTATAAGATTTTGGGGGCCTGCAACCCCCAGTTTGCGCACCAGGCCTTGGAAGCCGATCCTGACATCGGACTGTTGCTTCCCTGTAATGTGGTGGTCCGGGAAGAGGC
>JAKCBU010000284.1 GCA_021839095.1 Pseudomonadota bacterium
TGGCGTCCCTTGCGCCACAGACCCGGTGCGAGCGTGTTGGGCGTCATCGGCATAGCCCTGGGAGTGGCGCTGGGGCTGGCCATCACCCTCATCAATATTCAGGCCGTGAGCGACTTTTCCGCCGGACTGCGGCGCCTGTCCGGGCAGGCCGACCTGACATTGACCGCGCCCGGTCGGGGCTTTTCACAACAATGGTACGCTCGCCTGAGCATGGCTAAAGGCGTGGCCGTGGCGGCGCCGGAAATCCGCTTGCAAGCCCCGGTGCTGTATCCCACAGGCCGGGGAGTGCTGCATATTCTGGGTATCGATCTTTTTCAGGCCACGCGCATGGGACAGCCACTGGTGCCGCTGGCACTGCATGACCCGCTGGCCCTGCTGGCTCCGAACCATATCGTCCTGAGTCCGGCGGCATTGTCCCATCTGGGTTTGCGGGTTGGCGACATGCTGACGCTGGAGACAGAGGGGCACGCGACCACGCTGCGCATCATCGGTGTGCTGCCCGGCGTGCATGACGGCGGGTCGTTCGGCGTAATGGATATCGCCGCGGTACAGTGGCTGTGGGGACGTCTGGGTACCCTGAACCAGGTGGATCTGCGCCTGCGCTCCGGCGAAAGCGCCGGTGATTTCCAGGCGCGGTGGCGTGGCCGCCTGCCAGCGGGGGCCGTCCTGCAAAGCCCGGCACAGCAAGGACAGGTGGCTGCGGACGCTTCGCGTGCCTACCGGGTGAACCTCCTGGTGCTTTCCCTGGTCGCCTTGTTCACCGGGGCTTTCCTTGTCTATTCCATTCTGGCCATGGGCGTGGTACGGCAACGTCGGCAATTGGCCTTACTCCGGGTGCTGGGTCTGCGCCGCGGCGAAGTGGTGCTGGCCGTCCTGTTGCAGGGGGCGGTGCTGGGTCTGCCCGGCGCGCTGCTGGGTCTGCCGCTGGGCGTGCTGGTTGCCTGGCTGGCCTTGGCGCATATGGGCGGGGATCTCGGCGCGGGATATTTCAGTACCGCGGCTCTGCACCTGCAATGGCACCCGGAACTGATGCTGATCTTCTTCGGGGCGGGCTGGGGTGCGGCGCTGATGGGCGCCTTTCTGCCCGCCTGGGAAACCAGCCAGGCCATCCCCGCCCTCGCACTACGCGCGGGCGCGGAGGAACAAGGGCACCAACAGCGTCAGCATCCTTGGGTGGGATTGCTGTTGCTCGTGCTGGCGGTGGCGGGCGCTTGCGCGCCCGCTATTCACGGCATGCCCTATCTGGCCTACGGTGCGATAGCCTGCCTGCTTTTCGCCCTGCTCTTTTTGTTGGCGCCCCTCCTGCGTTGGCTGACCCGGCTCGTGCCGATGCCTCACGCCCCGATCTGGCGTCTGGCCCTGGAACAATTGCGCGGTTCGCCTGGGCGGGCGGCGCATAGCCTGGCGGCCGTCGTGGTCGCCTTCAGTCTGGTGGTGGCCATGGCGGTGATGGTGGATTCGTTCCGGGATTCGGTAGCCCACTGGCTGATGGACATCCTCCGTGCCGATCTCTATGTGCAAGCGGGGGCAAGCGGGGATGCCGTCCTCCCCCGGGGCGCCGCAGAACAGTTTTGCGGATTGCCGGCAGTGCGCGCCTGCTCGCCACTGCGGCGGGTTCTCCTGAACCTGTTGCCGGGACGGCCGCCCGTCATGCTGTTGGCGCGAGGCATGGACCCCGCCCATCCGGGACGGGAACTGCAAATACTCCGCGCGGTGCCCGTCGGGCCGCGACAACCGCCGCCGGTATGGATTTCAGAAATACTGGCGGGGATCAGCGGCTGGCATGCGGGGCAGGTCATTCACCTGCCCCTCGGCGGCCAGGAGCGCGCGGCAACCATCGCCGGTGTTTATCGGGACTACGCCTATCAGGAAGGGTCCGTGTCCATGCCCATCCAGCAATACCGCGCCTGGTCGGGAGAGGATGCGATCAACGGTGTCGCGCTCTGGCTGCGTCCCGGCGCGGCCATACCGGCGGTCATCCGTGACCTGCGCCGGGCGGTGCCCGCAGGCGGGCAACTGCTCATCGCGACCCCCAAGCAGATTCGCCGCAAGAGCCTGCACATCTTCAACCAGAGCTTTGTCGCCACCTATGCGCTGGAGGCGGTGGCGATGGTGATCGGGTTGCTGGGGGTCAGCAGCGGCTTTGGCGCCCAGACCCTGATGCGCCGTAACGAATTCGCCATGCTGCGGCATCTGGGCTTGCGCCGCCGGGACCTGCTCGCCCTGCTCTTTGCCGAGGGCAGCCTCCTTTCGCTCTTCGGCATACTCATCGGCGGCGCGCTGGGGATGGCCATCAGTCTCATCCTGATTCACGTGGTCAACCCCCAGTCCTTCCACTGGCACATGGGTTTTCATCCGTCCTGGCGGTTGCTGTCGACTCTGGGCACCCTCCTCTGGCTGACCAGCACGGCCGCCATGATGTGGGCAGGGCGGCGGGCACTCCGGTCGGATAGGACGGTGATCCACGATGATTAGGACAAAATTGCGCGGCCACACGGGCGGGGGCGTAATCGCCGGAGCGGCGATTCTCCTCGCTGGTCTCTGGACGCGGGCGCTGGCCGACGCCCCGCCCGCCCATCCTCTACCGTTACAACCCACCCCAACGGTCAAGGTCAGCCGTCAGATGCCCCTGCAATTCCCCAACGCCCTGGGGAGTCATCCGGACTTTCCCATGGAGTGGTGGTATGTGACCGGTTGGCTGCACACCTCCACGGGACAACCTCTGGGCTTCCAGGTGACCTTTTTCCGGGTCCGGCCCGCCCGAGTCTGGGCGAATCCCAGCGCCTTCAATCCCCGCACATTGATTTTCGCCGAGGCGGCGGTGAGTGACCCCCGCGTCGGACATCTGCTCACCGCGCAACGGGGGGCGCGGTCGGGGCTCGGTCTTGCC
>JAKCBU010000285.1 GCA_021839095.1 Pseudomonadota bacterium
TGGTGGTTTGTGACGGCTTCGTGGGTAATGTGGCGCTCAAGACCTCAGAGGGACTGGCAACGATGATCAGTCACGAACTGCGCGCCAGCTATACCCATGGCTGGTATGGGCGTATTGCATATCTGATCAATCGTCCCATTCTGCAACGCCTGCGCCGCCGCCTGGATTCCCGGCAATACAACGGCGCCACGCTGCTGGGATTGAACGGGATCGTCATCAAGAGCCACGGGAATGCGGATCGTTTTGCCTTTGCCTGCGCGGTCGAAGTAGCGATCGCCGAGGCCAAACATCGCCTGACCCTGCGTATTGCTGAAGTGATCCAGGAGAATCTCGATCCAGCGGTGCGAAACAGCGCGTGAAACCTATTTACAGCCGTATTGTCGCCACTGGCGGCTATCTGCCGGAACGTATTCTCAGCAACCGCGAACTGGAGCAGATGGTAGAGACCAGCGATGCCTGGATATTCGCCCGTACCGGCATCCGCTCCCGGCATATCGCCGCTCCCGGCGAGAAGACCGTAGACATGGCGGAAGCGGCAGCGCGCCAGGCGCTGGCCGACGCAGGTCTGAAGGCGGCAGATCTGGACCTGATTATCGTGGCGACGACCACTCCAGATCAGGTATTTCCCAGTACCGCCTGCCTGCTACAAGCCCGTCTGGGTAACCGGGGTGCGCCGGCCTTCGACATCCAGGCGGTTTGCACAGGCTTCATCTATGCGCTGGCAACCGCTGATCGCTTCATTCGCAGTGGCGGGGCGAGGCATGCGCTGGTGGTCGGTGTGGAGAGCATGTCCCATATCGTCGACTGGACGGATCGCGGGACGTGTATTCTTTTTGGGGATGGCGCCGGGGCTGTGGTACTTAGTGCCGGTGACCAACCCGGTATTATCTCCACACACATCCATGCCGACGGTGCCTATGCCGACTTACTGCAGGTCCCCGGCGGGGAGACACGGATCACCATGCAGGGTAACGCAGTATTCCGCGTGGCGGTGCGCACCCTGGGTGAGATTGTACAGGAAACGCTCGCGGCAAATGCCTTGACACCCGCGGAAATTGACTGGTTGGTTCCACATCAGGCCAATATCCGCATTATCCGGGCGACGGCCGATAAGTTGGGCCTGCCTATGGAGCGGGTGGTGACGACGGTGGAACATCATGGTAATACTTCCGCGGCTTCGGTACCTTTAGCCTTGGATGAAGCAGCGCGACGCGGTTGTTTTCAGCCGGGGCAGCGGCTTCTGCTGGAAGCATTCGGGGGTGGTTTTACCTGGGGATCAGCACTCCTGCGTTGGGGCTGAAACTCCGCATACCAAATTTGTATTGAGAGGAGGTTCGCTTGCACGGCTCTATCGCCTTTGTTTTTCCGGGTCAGGGTTCGCAGTCTTTGAATATGCTGGCCGACCTGGCTAACAGTCATCCATTGGTCAAGGAGGTTTTTGAAGAAGCTTCTGCGCAGTTGGGCGAGGACCTGTGGTTGCTTACGCAGGAGGGGCCCACCGAAAAACTGAGCCAGACCCGCTGGACGCAGCCGGTGATGCTGACCGCCGGATATGCTGTATACCGTGTATGGGAAGAGGAGGGTGGCGTCTTTCCCGATTTTGTCGCCGGGCATTCCCTGGGAGAATACACCGCTCTGGTGGTTGCGGATGCGGTGGATTTTGTGGACGCTGTACGTCTGGTCGCGGAACGGGGCCGTCTGATGCAGGAAGCGGTGCCGGAGGGGGTGGGTGCCATGGCAGCCATCATCGGTCTCGGCGAGGATGAAGTGAAGCAGCTTTGTGCTCAGGAAGCAAGGGGTGAAGTGCTGGCTGCGGCCAATTTCAACGCGCCGGGACAGGTGGTGGCCGCAGGTCATCAGGCGGCCATCGAGCGACTGGTGGAGTCGGCACGTGCGGCGGGGGCCAAACGCGTTGTCCTGCTTCCGGTCAGTGTGCCCAGTCATTGCAGCCTGATGGAGCCGGCCGCTGAACGTTTCCAGTCTGTGCTGGAATCCGTGCAGTTCCGTAGCCCTAGGGCGATGGTGGTACATAACGCCGATGTGCAAAGCCACAACACGCCGGATTCCATCCGTGCCGTACTTGCCAGGCAGTTATATTCGCCGGTGCGCTGGACGGACACGATTCGCCACCTCGCCCGGCAGGGGGCCATGACCTTTGTGGAAATGGGCCCGGGGCGCGTGCTGTCGGGCCTGGGGAAACGTATAGAGCCCAGTCTGACCATGCTCCACGTCGAAGATGGTAAAAGCCTCAAGGCCACCCTGGAGGTGATCTGATGGCAGGATCTTTGGAGGGCCAGCTAGCCCTGGTCACCGGTGGCAGCCGCGGCATCGGACAGGAGATCGCGCACGTACTCGGCAGGCAGGGTGCGCGGGTCGTTGCCACAGCAACGACCTCTGCCGGCGCGGAACGGATCAGCGCTGATCTGGCGGCGCAGGGCATCCACGGGGCCGGGATAGCACTGGATGTGACCGACGACGCGGCCATGTCCGCAGTGCTCGCGCAGATACAGGCATCCCATGGTGCGCCGGCCATTCTGGTGAACAATGCGGGAATCACCCGGGATCAATTGCTCCTGCGGATGAAAGATGAGGACTGGGATGTTGTAATGGCGACCAATCTGCGCGCGGTATACCGCTTGAGCAAGCTATGCGTGCGCGATATGCTCAAAGCCCGTTTTGGCCGCATCATCAACATTACTTCGGTAGTCGGGGTGACAGGGAATGCCGGGCAGACGAATTATGCGGCCGCCAAGGCAGGGGTCGCGGGTTTTACCCGGGCCATGGCGAGGGAGGTGGCGGCGCGGCAGGTGACCGTCAATTGTGTGGCACCAGGCTTTATCAGCACGGACATGACCGAAGGGCTGAATGAAGCGGCCAAAAC
>JAKCBU010000008.1:0-2859 GCA_021839095.1 Pseudomonadota bacterium
TCTCTGGGCGCTCTGCTGGATCAACGGTGCTGCGCCCGGTCCGGAAACTTACGTCAACCTGATCCCGACGCTGGACGGCGGTACCCACGAGTCGGGCTTTCGGGCCGGGGTTTTTGAGGCGGTGCGCAGTTTCATGGAGCACCACAGCCTCGTCCCCGCCAAGCTCAAACTGGTACAGGATGATGTTACCGGGAAGATGGCGCTGGTGCTGTCGGCGCGCGTGCTGGATCCGCAGTTTCAGGGGCAGACCAAAGACAAGCTCACCAGCCGCGACGCCCATAAGCTGATGGCGCAGACCGTGCGTGATCCGCTGGAACTCTGGCTCAACAGCCATCCGGATGCGGGGAAGGCGATCGCAGATCTCGCGATCCAGAATGCCCAGGCCCGCACCCGCGCCGCGCAAAAAATCGAGCGTAAGAAGGGCTCGGGGCTGGCGACACTTCCCGGCAAACTGACGGATTGTGAAAGTGAGGATATTCAGCGCAATGAGTTGTTTCTGGTCGAAGGGGACTCTGCCGGCGGTTCCGCCAAGGCGGCGCGCGATAAGGAATATCAGGCCTTGCTGCCGTTGCGGGGCAAGGTGCTCAACACCTGGGAAGTAGATGCGGACCAGATCTTCAAGAACCAGGAAGTCCACAATATGGCGGTGGCCCTGGGCATTGAGGCACATGGTTTCCAGGCAGACCCGGACCGGGTGCTGGCCGGGCTGCGCTATGGCAAGATCATGATCCTGTCCGATGCCGATGTAGACGGCAGCCATATTCAGGTACTGATTCTGACCCTGTTTCTGCGGCACTTCCCGGCGCTGTTGCAGCGCGGCCATGTGTTCGTGGTCAAGCCGCCTTTATACCGGGTGGATACCACCTGGCGCGGCAAGGCCCGTAAAATCTACTGCGAGGCAGAGGCGGAGCGGGACGCGGCGATAGATCGCCTGCGCACCGAAGGCGTCAAGGAAAGTGCCATCTCGGTACAGCGTTTCAAGGGTCTGGGTGAGATGAACCCGGATCAGCTCTGGGAAACCTCCATGTGCCCCGACACCCGTTCCCTCGTCCCGTTGTCCATGACGGCGTCCGATCAGTCGGTGCTGCATACCCGCTTCAGCCTGCTGATGGCCAAGCAGTCCGCCGGCGGGCGTCGCGAATGGATGGAGCGGGATGGCTGGACGGCGGACATCGATATTTGAGGCGAGGAGTTTCAGGCATGGATAACACCCGGGATCTTTTTGATCTCATCGGTAATGCGCACTCCCCGGAAACCGGGATGGTCACCGACAATATGCCTGCTCCGGTGTCAGCCGAAGCGGTGCAGGAAGTCGCTGCATTATCCGCTGCCTCGCCAGCACCGCCGCCTCCGCCATCCGGGGATGCTGCCCCGGACTCTGGCGAACCTGGGGAGCCGCCGCTCGCGGAATATGCCGCGCGTGCTTACCTTGCCTACGCCATGAGTGTGGTAACCGGGCGGGCGATTCCGGCGCTGGCCGACGGCCAGAAACCGGTGCAGCGGCGGATTCTCTATGCCATGCGCGACATGGGGCTGCAACGCTCCCCACAGCATGTCAAGTCTGCCCGGGTGGTGGGCGAGGTGATCGGCAAGTGGCATCCCCACGGCGACACTTCGGTATATGACGCCATGGTGCGTATGGCCCAGCACTTCACCCTGCGCTATCCGGTGGTGGATGGACAGGGCAACTTCGGGTCTCTGGACGGCGACTCGGCAGCCGCCATGCGTTACACCGAAGCCAATCTGACCCCCATTTCCGAGCTGTTGCTGGCGGAAATGGACGAAGGTACGGTCGACTTCCGCAGCAACTATGACGGTACGCTGGAAGAACCCATCACCTTGCCGGCCCGCTTGCCTTTCCTGCTGATGAACGGCGCCTCCGGCATCGCGGTCGGCATGGCTACGGAGATTCCGCCCCACAATTTGCGCGAACTGGGGCAGGTCTGTGCGGAGTTGGTCTTGCGCCCCGACATGGCCGATGATGAAATGCTGCAGCAGATTCCCGGCCCCGACTTCCCCGGCGGTGGCCAGATTATTTCCACACCCGGGCAAATCCGCGAGGCCTATCTGTCGGGGCGCGGCAGCATCCGGGTGCGTGCCCGCTGGGAGGTCGAAAAGCTGGCGCGCGGGGAGTGGCGTATTGCGGTACAGCAACTGCCGCCGGGGGTGTCCACCGCACAGATCCTTTCGGAGATAGAAACCCTTTCCAACCCGCAAGCCAAAGGGGAGGGCAAGAAAAAGGCGCTCACCCCGGAGCAGCAGGCCACGAAAAACGCCATGCTGTCCCAGATCGATACCGTGCGCGACGAGTCGGGCAAGGCCCACGCCGTGCGTATCGTCGTCGAGCCGCGCTCGCGCAATCAGGACCCGCAGAGCCTGATGACCTACCTGTTGGCCCGCACCTCGCTGGAGTCCAACCTGTCGGTGAATCTCACGGTGCTGGATCTGGATGGCAAAGCACCGTGTATGCCGCTCACCCGGATATTACGGCAGTGGGTGCGCTATCGGGTGACGACCGTACGGCGGCGTAGCCAGTTTCGCCTCGACAAGGCCCTGGCGCGCATCCATATTCTCGAAGGCCGTTTGCGGGTGCTGCTGGATATCGACGCGGTAATCCGTGTGATCCGCGAGTCCGATGACCCCAGGGCCGACCTCATGGCCCATTTCGATCTCAGCGAGATTCAGGCGGAGGACATTCTGGAGATTCGCCTGCGGCAACTGGCCCGCCTGGCCGGTATCGAACTGGAAAAGGAACTGGCTGACAAGCGGGAAACGGCCGCGTATCTGAGCGCGCTCCTGCAGGATGAGTCCCGACTGCGGGCATTGATTGCCGAAGAAATCCAGGCCGACGCCAAAAAA
>JAKCBU010000008.1:2869-13961 GCA_021839095.1 Pseudomonadota bacterium
GATGATCGTCGCACCCTGCTGGAAGCCGATAACGCCATCACCAACAAATCCATTCAGACCATTGCCGCTGCCATTACGGATGAACCCGTTACGGCGATTGTCTCGCAAAAAGGCTGGCTGCGTACCCGCTCCGGCCACGGGCTGGATACGGCGACCCTGGGTTTCAAGGAAGGCGATGCCTTGTTGCAATCCTTCGAGGTGCGATCCGTAGATACTCTGGTCCTGCTGGATCATTCGGGGCGTGCCTACTCCATAGCCGTGGCGCAAATACCGGGCGGGCGGGGCGACGGCATCCCGGTGTCGAGCCAGGTGGATTTTCAGCCGGGCGGCGTGCTGGCTTCCGTTGCCTGCGGCGCGGGCGACAGCCTTTGGCTGGTGGCTGGAACCGGTGGCTATGGATTCCTGACCACGCTGGAAAACATGACCGGCCGGAACCGGGCGGGCAAGGCTTTTTTGACCCTGGACGCGAAGGAGCGCCCCCTGCCTTTGATCCGCGTCACCGACCTTCGGGCGGAAGCGCTCTGTCTGTCTTCAGACGGGCGTGGCTTGCTGTTTCCCCTTGCCGAGGTTAAAAATCTTCCCAAGGGTAGGGGGGTCAAGCTGATTGCTCTGAGTGCGTCTACCACCCTGCAATCCCTGTCGGTTTATCTGGACGATCAGCGCTTGCCGCGCGGAATGCGGAAAAATCGCGTGGAAGCCTGCCGGGGTCGGCGGGGAGGGGTGGCGCGTTGATATGCTCTGGCCGGGGTGATCAATTTGCCGAGTGTTTTGCAAGAATTGCTTGACCATAAGCACCTGGTCCAAGGGTGTCAGACATGGTTAAGGGCAAATGGCAATCACCATCTCCGCGATCTCCGCCAGCTTTTTACCCTTATCCATGGCGAGGCGGCGCAGGCGGCGGTAGGCCTCGGCTTCGTCAATCTGCATGTCGCGCATGAGGATACCTTTGGCTTTTTCTACCAGCTTGCGCTCGGAAAGGGCGTTCTGGGTGTCTTTGAGCTCCTTGCGCAGTTGCCGGTATTCGGCGTAGCGCAGAGCGGCGACCTTGAGGATGGGGGCGATATCGCGGGCGGAGATGCCGTGGGCGACATAGGCGGCGACTCCAGCGCGGATCGCGCGGCGCATGGTGTCTTCATCCTCGGGAGCGCCGAGGACGACGACAGGCAATTCCAAAGTCTCGCTGAGGAAGACGATGTGTTCGAGAACGTCGCGTTCCGGGGTGCCTGCTTCGGCGATGATGACATCGGGTTGCAGCTTTTCCAGGCGCTGCCAGGAAAGCTCCGCCCACGAGAAAATATCGGCAACCTGATGGCCCTCCAGACTGAGGGCCGCGCGCAGAATTTCGGCGCGCTCGGTGTCGTGATCAATCAGAATGATGCGGTGCATGGGTTCATTGCAAGGCTTGGAGCGCGGCGCGGATAATCATTTCTGATTCGCCCAGTGGGCCGTCGACGCGGATCTCGCAGCCGGGCAATTCGGCCCGGAGTTGGGCGACGAGGGCGGGTAAATCCTCCTGCAAGTGTCGGCCACTACTCCAGAAAAGCGGCGAGATACGATACCGGCGCAGCCCGGCTGCATAAGCCTCGCGCATGCCCTCGTCCAGGCTCGGGGTCCACAATTCCAAGTAGCAGAGCATGATCCGCCGCTGCGGCTGGGCTACCTGCAGGCGGGCGGCAATCACCTCGAAGGGGAGTCGCCATTGGGGGTTGCGTGAACCGTGAGCCAGCAGGAACTGTACTTCAGGCACGGTGCCTCCTTAAGGTTGTTGCAGTAAGTGGCGCGCCGCCTCTTCTGTTCTGGGCAGCCAGGCACAGAGATCGGCGAGATCAACCACGGCCCCGACAATCAGAATGGCCGGGCTACCCAGTCCGGCGCGGACGATTTCCACGCTGAGCTGTGCCAGGGTCGCTCGTACCTGTTTTTGTTCCAGGGTGGCCCATTGTACGGCGAGGCAGGAGGTTTCCGCCGCGAGGCCGCCCGCCATGAGTGCCGCGCAAATGCCAGTCACCCGCTCGATGCCCATGTAGATTACCAGAGTATCGGCCGCCTGGGCGAAGCGCGACCAGTCCGGGGCTTTGCCGCCGCGCGCTTCATGACCGGTGAGAAAGAGCACCGACTGGCTGCGGTGACGATGGGTGAGCGGTACCCCCGCATAGGCTGCTGCAGCCATGCCGCTGGTGATGCCGGGGATGATTTCGTAATCGATATCGGCGGCGCGCAGGGCTAGGCACTCCTCGCCGCCGCGGCCAAAGAGGAAGGGGTCGCCGCCCTTTAGCCGCACTACCCGCAGACCTTGCAGCGCGGCGCGGATGAGTTGTTCGTGGATGAGCAATTGCGGGGTCGAGTTCTGGCCGCCACGCTTGCCTACTTCGACTTTGCGGCAACTGTCCGCCGCCATGTCGAGGATCTGCGGATTGGCGAGGGCATCGTAGAAGATGATCTCCGCCTCGGCGATGCGGCGTGCCGCCTTGAGGGTGAGCAGTTCGGGATCACCGGGGCCAGCGCCGACGATGGAGACTTTAGGGGAAGAGGGCTTTTGCATGCTGAGGTCTCCGGCTATTCCGCGTGGTCGGAAAGTGTCTGGGACAAGAGCGCTCGGGCGCTGTCCACGTCCATGCTGCGGCCGCTGAGAGAGAGGAGGCAGAGCGCCTGATCTACCAGCGGCGCGGGCAAAGGGGTGCGTCCGGCAAGGACCTGCTCCATGAAGCGGCAGGTGGCGCTCACGCTGTGATCCTCGGGCAGTACCGGGACCTGGGCCAGCGGCTTATCGTCTTTGGCCATCCACAGGGCGCGATCTCCCGCCACACAAGTATGCAGGTCGGGGCGGCGTTTGGGGTTAGCGAAGGGTTCGCCCTCGGTGCCGCGCAGGCAGAGGGCACTACGGCCGGTTACGCTAAAAAAGGTTTGCAGAAGCTCCAGATAAGGCGGGTGGGTGACCCCGGCGCAGTGTACTGCGGATATTTGGAAAGGATTGATGAGTTTGACGACGGTATGCGCGCTGGATCGGACGCCAAGTTGCTGGCGGAGCTGGAGCATCTGGCCGATGCCTGGGTGTAGCTGCTCCATAGGCAGGTAACTGAGGCTTCGTTGCTGCAACTGTGTACTCGCATGCGCGCTATCATGGGCGATGGGCAGGCCGAAGCCAGCAAAAATCTGCGCACTGCTGACCCGTCTGGAGGGATCGTGGTCGGTGAGTGTCATAGCGTTCCCCGCCGTGCTCACTGCCGGGCCGTGCAGTAATACCGGCACACCGCAACGGGCGAGAATCAACGCCAGCAGGGGCAACAGATTGGCGCCGCGCAGGGTCCCGTTGTAGCTCGGGAAAACTACTGGGCGATAAGCACTGTCGATGGAAACGGGCAGCAGGCTCGCCTCACTGGCGCTGACAAAACCGCGCAGTTCATCTACGGACTCGCCCTTGATACGATAGGCGGCCCACAGGGCCCCAGCCACGAGGTCAGGGAGATCGCCTGCCAGCCATGCGGCAAAGAGGGATTGAGCCTCTTCCAGGGACAGGTCTTCGGCGTGTTCCCGTCCGCGTGCGACGCGGCCGACGATCAAGTTCAGGGGTGTGGTGTTCATGAGGCCTCTTGGCGCACGCGGCGGATAATGTCGAGGATTTCCGGTTTGCAGGAGCCGCATTCGCCGCCCGCACCACAGACCTGCGCAATCTGGCCGAGGGTGAGCGCGCCCGCCTTGATGTGTTGCCGCAGGGTGCCTTCATCCACTCCGGTGCAGGCGCAAACACCCCGCGAGCGCACCCATGCGTCCATATCGACGGGCACTTTGGGGGCGAAGAGGGCGTGCCGGTAGGACTGGACGTCCGTGGCGCTTAGCAAAAGCTCACGCAGCCAGTCGCGGGTGGCGTCTTCCCCAAAGAGGCGGGCGGCATGGAGCCGGTTGCCCCGGATGCAGAGGCGCTTGCGCACACCGCGACGGCCATCATCATAGTCGAGAATATCGATGCCATCCATACCCAGCACCTGATCCCAGGCGTGAATCTCGCTGGCTGCCGGGGGTTGTTCGCCAGCGAGGCGGAGGATAAAACCCTCGCGCTCGCCCCGACGGATGCGGCTGAGGCTCGCATAGGGGAATTGCCGGGCGATACGCTGGGCGGCGTGAAAATAGATATCCTGATCGTTCAAGCGCAGGACCGTACCCTGCCAGGGGAAAATCACCGGCTCCACCCGCACTGCCGTATGCTTGAACTCTGGCTCGCCGGAAACGGGATCAATGGCAGCGAGGGTCATTTTATTGCAGAGGGCGGCGTGGGCAAAGCGGCGCCCGAAGTGCATGGGAGTGAAGATCAATCCCGGTTGCAGATCGGCATTGATGCGCACCCGGAGGATGTTGCTGCCGCGTCGGCTACTTACTTTGGCGAGGACATCGCTGCTGAGATTCAGGCGTTGGGCGTCATCGGGGTGTATTTCGAGAAAGGCTTCTTCGTCACTGGTGAAGAGGGTCGCCACCTTGCCGGTGCGACTCATGCTATGCCACTGATCGCGCAGGCGACCGGTGGTCAGGCGCAGGGGATAACGGGCGTCGATCTCTTCGGCGACCCCAAGGTATTCCGGGCTGCGGAAACGGGCGCGACCGCTGGGCGTCGGGAAAATGCCGTCGGCGTAAAGGCGAACCTGCCCTGCTTGTGCGTCCTGCGGATAGGGCCATTGCTGTGGCCCCAACTCATCCAGCACGCTGAAGTCGAGGCCGGTAATGTCCAGATCGCGGCCTCTGGTGCATTCGCGGTATTCCAGAAAGATGCTGGCGGAGTCGGCAAAATCAAACATACGCCGTGCGCGATTGGTCCAGGAAGCATCTCGGGTGCCCGGCAGTGGGTGATTGAGGGCATCCAGTGCCGCACCCAGCGCAAAGGCGAAATCCCGGAAGATGACCCAGTCCGGCAGGGCGTGGCCTGGGGCGGGAACAGCCCTTTGCAGATGGGTGATGCGCCGTTCGGAGTTGGTCACCAATGCCTCACGCTCGCCCCAACTGGCAGCGGGAAGCAGAATATCGGCATAGGCGGCGGTTTCGGTGCCGAGATAGCTGTCCTGTAGGATGACGAGGCGAGATTTTTCGAGAGCGCACTGTACTTGTGTCTGGTCGGGCATGGACAGCACCGGGTTGGTGCAGGTGATCCAGATGGTTTCAATCTCGCCGCGTTCCAGCGCCTGAAAAAGGGGCACTGCGGTGTAACCTGGCTGCGGATGCATACTCTCCACGCCCCAGATCTTCGCGATTTCGGCGCGGTGCTCTGGGTTGGCCACGTCGCGGTGACCGGGTAGGAGGGCGGGCATGCCGCCAGTTTCGCGCCCGCCCATGGCGTTGGGCTGCCCGGTCAGGCTGAAGGGGCCGGCGCCGGGCCGACCGATTTGCCCGGTAGCCAGATGCAGATTGATAAGAGCGACATTTTTGTCGGTACCGTGGCTGGATTGATTGAGCCCCTGACACCAGAGGGAGAGGGCAGCGGGTGCCAGGCCAAAGGCTATTGCCGCAGCGCGCAGATCGGCAACCGGAATAGCACAGGTTTCCGCTACCCATTGCGGGGTGTAGTTCTGCACCCGCGCTTTGAGTTCTTCCCAGCCCTCGGTATGCGCGTCAATGAAGGCGCGGTTGACGAGCCCTTCCCAGGTCAAGATATGCAGCATGCCGTGAAAGAGGGCAACATCGGTGCCTGGCTGAATCGGCAGAAACACATCGGCGATGGCCGCCGTTGGCGTGCGTCGCGGGTCGGCGACGATAATCTGCAGTTCCGGGCGGCGCAATTTGGCTGCCTCAATGCGGCGGAAGAGAATCGGATGGGCGTAGGCGACGTTGGCGCCGACGATAAAAAGACAATCGGCGTTCTCGAGATCTTCATAGCAGCATGGCACCGAGTCCATACCGAGGCTGGATTTGTAGCCCGTCACCGCCGAGGCCATGCAGAGCCGAGAGTTGGTATCAATATGATTGGTGCCGATAAAGCCCTTGGCCAGCTTGTTGACGAGATAATAATCCTCCGTCGGCAATTGCCCGGAAACATAAAAAGCTACGGCCTGTGGACCCTGGGTATGGATAATCCCTGCCCAGGTGCGCGCCATCTGCGTCATCGCCTCCGACCAGTTTATGGGCGACCAGTCTTCACTGCCGCGCTGGCGCTGCAGCGGTTCACAGGCGCGATCCTCGCCCGCACTGCTCAGGTGCAAATTGCTGCCCTTGCTGCACAATTGTCCATAGTTGGCCGGATGATCGGGGTCGCCACGCACCCCGGTAATGTGCTGGCCGTCATGTTCTATAATGACCCCGCAGCCGGTCCCGCAGTAGGGGCAGGCCGACTTGCTCTCCAGACTGCGCCGGGGTTGCATGTGTTGCGGCCGTATCAGGGTCATGGCGCCACCTCCTCCAGCCCGAGCCAGACCTGCTGATCCTCGACTCGTACCGGGAAACGCTGCACGCAGCCATGATCCGGCGCCATCGCCTCGCCTTTCTCCAAATCAATCTGCCAGTTGTGCAGCGGACAGAATACTGTCTTGCCGGAGACGAAGCCCTCGGCGAGGGGGCCGCCGCGGTGCGGGCACCGATTGCGGACCGCAAAAACTTCGTCATTTTCATTGCGCAGGACAGCGATTTGGCCCTTGGGCGTATCCACATAACGGCCGCCGAGAGCCGGGATTTCTGCAATATTACCGAGTGCCAACCATTCCATCGTGATCACCTCAGGCAGGGACGCGGCGCAGGGGTGCGGCGTGAATATTCAGACGACCAGAAACGGCTTCCGCCCAAGGGTCTTTTTCTTGGGACAGGGCGAAATCCATGCGTGCGGCGAGCTGCTGTCGGGATTCCTGGTCCCCCACGACGATGGCCTTGATATGGTCCAGGCCAACGCGCTCTACCCATGGCGCAGTGCGCTCCAGGTATTGGGCATCCTCCCGATACATTTGCAGAAAGGCCTTGGCCATTACCAGCACTTCCTCATGGGTTTTTACCTTGCAGAGGAGGTCGGCGGCACGCACCTTCATGCCGCCATTGCCGCCCACATAGAGTTCCCATCCGGAATCGACGCCAATAATGCCGAAATCCTTGATGGTGCTCTCAGAACAGTTGCGCGGGCAGCCAGAGACAGCGAGTTTGACCTTATGTGGCGCCCACATACGCTCCAGTCCTCGTTCCAACTCAATGGCCAGACGGGTACTGTCCTGCACCCCGAAGCGGCAGAAGTCGGTACCGACACAGGATTTGACGGTGCGCAGGGCCTTGCCGTAGGCGTGTCCCGAGGGCATGTCCAGTTCCGCCCAGATCTGCGGCAAGTCTTCCTTTTTCACTCCGAGCAGGTCGAGACGCTGGCCGCCGGTAAACTTCACCATCGCCACGTTATGGCGCTCCGCCACTTCGGCGATGCGCTTGAGCTCCGCAGGACTGGTTACTCCGCCGTAAATACGGGGAATCACTGAATAGGTGCCATCTTTCTGGATGTTGGCATGGGCGCGCTCGTTGATGAAACGGGACTGGGCATCGTCCAACCCCTCTGCCGGCCAGGCGGTGCGCACGTAGTAGTTGATCGCCGGCCGACAGGTGGCGCAACCGCCGGGATGCCGCCAATCCAGATAGACGAAGGTCTGGCGCACCGAAAGCAACTTCTCCTGAATAATGGCGTCGCGGATCTCTTGATGACTGAGGTCGGTACAGCCGCAGAGCGCCTTTTTCTTCGGAGTGCTGTCATAAATGCCGCCGAGGGTGCTGGCCAGCAACTGTTCCACCAGCCCGGTGCAGGAGCCGCAGGAGGCACTGGCCTTGGTGCATTTGCGCACTTCCTCCAATGTAAACAGACCCTGCTCGCGGATGGCCTTGACGATGCTGCCTTTGGTCACGCCATTACAGCCGCAGACCTCGGCCCCGTCGGCCAGCCGCGAAGCCTGGTTTTCACCGGCATGACCAGAGTCGCCCAGATGCGTTTCGCCGAAAACAATATTGTCGCGGAAGGCGGAGACCTCCGTGCCATCACGCATGAGCTGAAAGAGCCAGGGACCGATGCTGGTGTCGCCATAAAGCAGACTGCCAACGACCTTGTTTTCCCGCAGGATGACTTTTTTGTAGATGCCCTGACTACCGTCCAGCAGGGTCACTTCCTCGCAGTCATCACCGCCCATGAAGTCCCCGGCGGAGAAGAGTTCGATCCCTGTGACCTTAAGTTTGGTGCTGGTGACCGAGCCCTGGTAACGCATCCGTCCGTACTCGGCGAGGTGGTTAGCCGCTACCTTGGCCTGCTCAAAGAGGGGCGCGACGAGGCCGTAGGTTTGCCCGCGATGCTGCACGCACTCGCCGACGGCATAAATACGCGGATCATAGGTTTGCAGGGTATCATTGACCAGAATGCCGGTTTCGCACTGCAAACCCGCGGCCAGGGCAATCTCGATACGCGGCTTGATGCCGATGGTCATCACCAGCACATCTGCGGGGATTTCGCCGCCATCGGTAAAGCGCAGGCCCCTGACATGGGTATCACCGAGCACCGCCGCGCTTTCCTTGCCCAGTAGAAAACGCACGCCGCGTGCCTCCAGGGCGGCCTGCAACAAGGCGCCTCCGCGCGCGTCCAGTTGCTTGTCCAGCGGCCAGGCACGGCGATGTACCACCGTCACCCCCATCCCCCGCGCCCGCAGACCGTGTGCCACTTCCAGTCCCAGCAGGCCGCCACCGATGACCACTGCTTCGCCACCCAACTCGCTGCTGCGAGTGAGGGATTCCACATCGGCCATGTCCCGGTAGCTGAGCACCCCAAGGAGGTTGTTCCCCGGAATGGGGGCGATGGCCGCTGCCGCCCCGGTCGCCAGCAGGAGGCGATCGTAAGGCGCGGTCCGTCCATCTTCGGTAACGACCCGTCGCTTCACCCGGTCGATGACCGTCACCCGGCTCCCGGTATGCAGGGTGATGCCATGTTCTGCATACCAGCCCAAGGGGTTGAGAATGGTTTCCTCCAGAGCCATCTCTCCGGCGAGTACCGGGGTGAGAAGAATCCGGTTGTAGTTGGGATGGGGTTCATCGCCAAAAACGGTAATCTCGTAGAGATCCGGCGCCATTTTCAACAGCTCTTCGACGGTGCGAATGCCCGCCATGCCGTTGCCGACCACTACCAGACGCGCTTTGCGATGCTGTACAGGTACCGGTACCAGATTTATCATTGAACACTCCCAAAATAAAAAAGGCGCAGTCAGCCGAATTGCTGACGACGCCTTTGCCGTTTTGCACACCAGCGATCGTTGCGGATCGCTTTATAATCGAAAAAGCAATAACCATGCCCGATTCCGCGTCAACTAAAAACAGATGGTTATGGAAGATGCTCTGCTGTGCGCTGATGTATTATGGTGCAGTAGCTGGTACAGACGCACTATAATAGTGCAACGAAATGGCGCAGTGCCTAGAATTTCGCCGTCACGAATACCCATGTGCCCTCGGTATTCATTCCGTAATTGGTGCGCTGGTAATCGGCGTACTGTGCCCCCGCGCTCCAGTGCTTGGAAAAGGCATGGGTGGCCGACAAATCCAGTTCGTGCCCGTATTGCGCACCCCCACGGTCCGCCTGGAAATCATAATAAATGGCCGCCAGTTGGGTGCCTATCAGCTTGCCACCAAGGGTGAAATACAGGCTACGCAAACCGTTGAGCGGCGTGGTCAGAAACACTTCTGCCCAGCCGTTAAAGGCGTGTTTGGTGGCGAGCGGCGTTTGAAATCCGTAACTGCCCTGACTATTTGTCCCCATGACCATGTAGTCGGCATGCAGCCAGAACTCCGGCAGGGTCAGACCAACGCCGACGTGATAATACGGGGCATTCACCGCAGCACTCCCGCCGTCATAGGGCAACTGTTTGGCATAGCTCAGATCGTAAGGTATGTGCAGAGCATCACCCAGAGGAATGATGCCTTGCACCCGCGCGCCCAGCGTAGCACTGTTACAAACCTGTGCATTACCGGCCAGAAAACACGCCGCCGCTCCGGGAATGGAGCTATGGGCTTGATTCCCATACCAGTAGCCGAAGGCTTGAGCATGCAGTAAGGGGGATGGTGTCCAGCTCGCCGCACTGAGAAAAGTCTGTGATGGTACATTTTCGTCGATGATGTTTTTGATCCGCCAGATATAAGCCCCGTAAAGCGTCAGATCAGGCAGTGCTTCGCCCTGCACCGAGACTGCATCGAAACTCTGCGGCGTCTGTCGGAAACCCACCGCACCAACAAAGCGTTCGTCATCCAGATTGATCTCCTGACGACCGGCGCGCAGGCGCAGAGCGGGAATGCCCGCATACTGGAGATAGACTTGGTTGACGTTGGTTTCCTCCGGATCGGGAATCAAAGCGTAGGCTGTTTTACCGTTGCGCAGGCTGTTGTATTGATGGACGATCCCGGCCACATTGATGAACTGCAGATCGACGCTGATCCCGGCGACGGGCTTGCTCGCCAGACCAAGCAGGGTTTGCACCGTGAAGGCATTGGCGTCGTTTTTGTTCGCCTGAGACATGAATTCATAGCGCGGGCGAAAGTCGAGGTTGACCTGGCCACCGCTGATGGCATTGGTCAGGGTATCTGCGTGAGTGGTGCTGGCCAGCAGGGCAAAGAGAGCGGCAGCGTAATGACGTCGTCGATGTAAAAAGGATTGCGACACGGGTTTCTCCAGTATTTTGAGGATATTTCTGTGAGGACCCGCGGAGGTCTGGGCAAGCGTTCCCTGGCGCCAAGATTGTGCGCTCAAAAAGTATCCTCCGCTGGGGCGTTGAAGCCGAGGGTTTAGTCGCTCATGGCGGTTGCACTCTGCAAGGCGGAGCTGACAACGGCCGGGGCGACGACTGCATGTTGTGACCACGGCAGCCAGTGGCGGCGCATGGCCAGTACCAGTCCCAGCGCTGTCGTTGCGAGGAGGGCGAAGCAGGCGAAGCCAAGGTGATAGGTCCCGGTCTCCTCCTTGGCAATGCCGAGGATTACGGGCAGATAAAAGCCGCCGATGCCGCCCGCCGCACCGATGATGCCTGTCATGATCCCGGTCTTCAGGGGCCAGCGCAGGGGGACCAATTGAAAGGTCGCCCCGTTACCCAGCCCGAAGCAGGCATAAAGGCAGAGCAGCAGGGCAACG
>JAKCBU010000286.1 GCA_021839095.1 Pseudomonadota bacterium
TACGGATTACGCCTATCCCTCCCAGGGCGGCAAGCTCAGTGATTGGCCGGGATCGGCGGTGAATCTGCCTTTACCTGAAGCGGTGAATGACAGTGAGTATGCCCTGGCCTTCGCGGCGCTGTGGCCGCGCATTGTGCGGCGCTTCGATCCTGATGTCACCGTCTTGCAGGCGGGCACCGATATCCTCGCACCCGACCCGCTGAGCAAATTCCGGGTCTCCAACGGATTGTTCTGGCAGGTTGTGCGCCAGATTGTGGCGGAAAGCCCGCGCCTGCTGGTGCTCGGCGGGGGAGGATATCATCCCATCGCCTTGGCGCGCTGCTGGACCGGTCTCTGGGCCATTCTGAGCGGACGCTCGTTGCCGGCGGCGCTACCGGCTACCGGGCAGGCCCTGCTCGAGGCGGTGGAATGGGATCTGGACGACGCGGACGCACCGGGCTATGGTCAACAGTTCCTGATGTTGCAAGACACGCCCCAGCCGGGGCCGGTGCGTGCCGAAATACGTGAACGCTTGGATTTTTTGCTGCATCAGCATCCCCTTTTCGCCAACAGGAGTGACGCCGCGTGCATGCTGCGGAAAATGGATTGATTCCGGGGGCCGCCAACAGTGTCGGCACCAACGCCTATATGGCGCGCTTTGCCGAGACGCTCGCCAACGCACACTTCAGTGACTTTTTAAACACCCGTATCAAGCTGTCCTCCCTGGGAGTCGGCACCTTTCCTGGCGGTGTGGATGATGTCACCGATGTGGGGGTGGCGGCTATTGTCGCGCAATCCCTGCAGTCGGGCATCAATGTCATTGACACCGGAGCCAACTACCGTTTCGGGCGGGCCGGGCGGGCGGTGGGTGTGGGCATTGCCAAGGCGATGGCGGCGGGTATCCGGCGTGAGGAATTTTTCGTGGTCGGCAAGGGGGGATTTCTGACGTTTCCTGATGGACGACCGGCAGACCCGCTGACCTTCTTTCGCGAGGAGGTGGTGGCTAAGGGATTGGGCCGGGAGGCGGATCTGGTTCAGGGCGTGCACTGTCTGAGTCCGGGATATATCGCCAACCAACTGGATTCGCTGCGCGAGCAGACGGGGCTGGAGACCCTGGATGTCTTCTTGGTGGATCAGCCGGAGGTGCATATCTCGGAGATCGGCAAGGAACGGATGTACCACAAGCTGCTGGATGTGTTCACCATGCTCGAGGCGGCGGTGCAAGCCAACAAGATTCGCTATTACGGTATTGCTACTTTCAATGCCTGCCGAGTGGAGACGGACCATCCCGCGTTCCAGTCGCTGACGAGTCTGATCGGGTTGGCCGAGAAAGCGGCGGGGCAAGGGAATCGCCATCATCTGCGGGTAGTACAGCTCCCTTTCAACGCGCTGATGCCGGAAGCGTACACGCGCTTCAGTCAGGTGACGGGGCAGGGCAATATCGGCTCGACCATTCAGGCGGCCTTTCAGCTCAAGCTGACCATTATGGCGAGCCATCCTCTCGGCAAAGGGCTGCTGGCGCGGGAAGAGGTGCCTACCTTACGGGAAGCGATGCCGGAACTGACCAACGCCGCGCAGCGCGCCATTCAGTTTGTGCGCTCCACCCCGGGTATCGGGGTGACACTGGTGGGGCTCAGCACACCCTTGCATCTCGCCGATTTCCTGGCGGTGGCTCAACAAGTTCCGCTTCCCAAGGCGCGTTATCTGGCCATGTTTGAAAAGGAGCAGCAGTAGCTTGAATGGACGGACTCCGCCTATGTCCGGGTGGAATCCGCGGGTTTTTGCGCCGCCGTATTTTTCGAGGACTGGGCTATTTCCGCGAGCAGGCGTTCCTGCTCCGCGAAGGAAAGCCGGCGCTGGCCGGGCGCAAAACCTTTTTTGCCGGACGCATCGGCGACAGGATGGCCGGCGCGCTCACTTTCCTTGGTCTGAGTATAGGTGTGCAATTCGTGTTGCCATTGCGCCGGCGGCGCGTCGGTATCCGCCCGTCCTTGATAGTGAGCGGGGGCGGCCGGTGTCTGCTTGGCGAACCAGTTTGCCTTGCGTAACTCCTTGTTGTAGGCACTGACCCACAGGCCGATGCGGCTGAGGTCCCAGAGCGCGATGGCGCAGAGGAGGGTGGCGAGACCGACGGCCTCCCAGAGTAGGCCCAGAAAGGCCAGTGCGACCATCGTGGCGCTGGCCAGCGGGAAAGCCCAGGCCCAGGCCCGCCCTAGATAAAAACGATGGGCGCCGATCGGGAACAAGCCCCAGTACAGATAGGCACATAGAGATTTTTTCTGGAGTTTTTGCAGACGAATTTGTAGACTCTGTACCCCGGCGCCGTGCAGATCGAGCTTTTCCCAAGCCTTGGGCATGGGTTATCCTCCGTGAATACTGTATTGAAGCGCTCAGATACTACTCCTAAACTGGTGAAAAGTCGCGGGCGACTTTGAGGATTTCCATGGCAGACAGGCGTTTACAGGTTTTTCACACGGTGGCGAGACTGCTCAGCTTCACCAAGGCGGCGGATACGCTGCACATGACCCAGCCGGCGGTGACTTTCCAGGTCAAACAGTTGGAAGAACAGTTCAATACGCGCTTGTTTGACCGCACCCACAACCGTATCAGTCTTACCGAAGCGGGTATGGTGGTCTATGAGTATTCCGAGCGCATCATCTCGCTCTACAGTGAGATGTCCAATCGCGTAGGAGAAATGACGGGCGATTTACGCGGCCACCTGTTGATTGGCGCCAGCACGACCATCGCCGAATATATGCTGCCGAGGGTGTTGGGCGACTTCAAAATGAAGTATCCCGATGTGCAGGTGCGTATGTATGTGGGTAATACGGATAAGATTGTCCACATGATCGAGGATAACAGCATCGACCTGGGGTTGGTGG
>JAKCBU010000287.1 GCA_021839095.1 Pseudomonadota bacterium
CTCAGCCGATGACATGATCAGGAGCTCCGCGTCGGAGAATGGCTTTTGAGCCAGTCGCGCAAGGCGGCATTCATGCGGGTCTGCCAGCCGGGGCCGGAGGCGCGAAACATTTCCAACACATCGCGATCGAAACGGATCGTCGTGGATTCCTTGAGAGCTCCCACGGGTCGCCCCCGCTTCTTGCGATTGGTATTGATGCCAGCCTGCATTTCTTCCCGCGAAAGCAGGCGGTCGTCTTCGTCGGTTCCATCCCAGGCGAAGTCGCCGGAGGCCCGGAGCCGCGCCAAATCAATCTGTGAAGTCGTTTTCAAGCCACTCATGGTACATCTCCCGTTCTTCCGCGCTGGCTTTCCGAAAGCTGATGATGCGAGATTCCTCGCCGCGCTCGGCATGCGCCAGCGGAAGCACAGCGAGCACCTCAAACACATAGGCAAAGGATTGAAGCCGCATTTCGTCATTCCGTACCACCGGCACGTCGAGGACGATAGCGGGACTCCAGCACCCAATCCGCATCGCGAAAATCCAGCCCATGCTTCTCCAGATTGGATGGGCGTTTCTGCTCATCCCGGCGTATGCGTCTTGTCATCAAACTTATTGTAGTAACATAAAAAGTGGAGGTCAATGACGGCGGCGGACTTTTTATGCCGACATGGTCTCCTTGGTTGCGGGAAGGTATCAAATACTGTTCCAGGGGTTGAGGGTCAGGACACCGGTTGACTCAAAGTCGGCCACGTTGCGAGTTACGACGGTCATGCCGTGCACAAGCGCCGTCGCAGCTATAAGCCCGTCACGAACAGGGCAAGGGTCCGGCACATGGAGTTGTGCGCTGCGTTGAGCAACGGCGGTATCGACGGCCAGGATGCGGCCAGTGAAGGCAGGTAAGACGTGACCGTTCAGCCACGCCCGAAATACCGCACCCCGCGATGGGTCGCGGCGTTCGGCCAGCAGCACACCGATCTCCAACTCCTGGATGGTGATCACTGATAGATACAAATCGGCGGCATCCATGCTGTCGGCCCAATTTGCAACATGACCATCCGCTTTGCCAAGACGGATCTTCCGCAGCTCGGACACGACATTGGTGTCAAGCAAGTACATCAGGAGAAATCCGCCGGTTGTGCGAGGTCGCGCAATCGCGGGGTCTCAAGCTCCATGTCTTCGATGCCGGGCATCGCCAGTAGATCGGCGATCTTCGTATGCCCGCCAGTGATTTTCTTGTACTCGTCAAACGTCAATAGCACATGCGCCGGCCGGCCGCGATCCGTGATGAACACCGGACCAGCCATTGCCGCTTTCTTGGCTTTGCTGGCGTCCTGGTTGAACTGGCGGCTGGAAAGGGTCGTGATGGTCATGGCGACACCTCATATTCGTGGATAGTGTAGGCACGTTACCACAAAACACTCCCTGCGCAAAGATATGTAGGCATGTACCTAGAGATGAACCTCCCCCAACTTATCCGTGGGGAGGTTCAGTTTGTACGGAGTGACAGACCTTCTTCCGCCGGATGTCCCATTACCCCCCCCTGTGAAGATGTTTCGTGGACCGCCGGGCGGGCGTCAGACGACAGAACCAGACCGCGTTGTCAGACCGTTTCCCCGTCCGGATTTCGCTTATAACCGCAGCACGGGACAAATCCGTTTTCACGCAGGCAAGGAGAATCGGTGATGGAAAGCAATCGTCGGACCGTGCAGTCGCACAAGGGGGTTTCGGTGGGATCGGCGGAGGATGGGGAGCGGCGCCGTCAGCTCCGGCGCAGCGCGCGCCGGCATCTCGCCATCGGGGCGGGGCTGATGGCACTGGCGGTGGCGGGAGACGCCTGGGCGTTGGGCGGCAACGTCGGCACCATGGCCAACAATGTGTCCAGTGTCTTCCAGGATGTCGTCAATCTGGTGCTGGGCGGCACTTTCGTGGGTGGGTTGGGTTTCGGCGGATCCTCGATGCTGAAGGCCTACGAAGCGCACAAGCAGCATGGGCAGGGCAATGCCAAGTGGAGCCACGTCGCCACCCACGCCATGGTGGCCGCCGGGCTGATGGGTCTGCCCGCGCTGGCCTATCACTACGAGGGCACCGTCTTCCACAACACCACCGGCGCGCAGGTCCAGCAGATCCAGATGGGCGGCCCGTACGGTTGAGGCGCTGACATGGGACTGCTCATGCCGACCCTGGCGGAACGCCTCGCGGTGCATTCCGTCCAGGACGACACCAGTTTCGCCACCGGTGACGGGGCACTGGTCAGCCTCTTCCGGGTAGAAGGGCTCACCCGCCTGTATGCGCGGGGGGAGGGCTCCGAATGGGTGGAGCGCATCTATCGGGCCCTGACCGCTTTCTTTCTGACCCCGGGCCATCGGTTGCAATGGACGGTGGCCCGGGATCCCGCCTGGGCGCACCCGGTCGTGGAGCGGCAGTTTTCCGGCCTGGAACGCCAGGCGCGGCGGATCGGCATGGACACGGCGGGCTTCACCGACGGTCCGCCCAAGGATCGTTTCCAGGGGCATTTCCTGCCGGAGCGCGGTTATCTCGCCCTCTGGACCGACCCCAACATCCTGACACCGCATGACGCCCAGATGGAGAAGCAGGCCCGGAACCGGAAGCTCGAAAAAGCACAAGTCGCGTGGGGTCCCTGGCAGGTGCCCGGACTGGCCCTGGGCGGTCTGATCCCCACCCATGCCGCCGCCTGCGAGGCGCTGCTGGCGGCACTCGGGGTCGGACCGCAGCGCCTGGGGCTGCGCATCGTTCCCTTGAACACCCGCGAGGCCATGCTGGCCTGGCGGGAGATGCTGGATCCCGATCGCGGCGCCGACCCGCAACAGGGGGATGCGCTGGCGACCATTTATGATGCCGGGCATCCCCCGCT
>JAKCBU010000288.1 GCA_021839095.1 Pseudomonadota bacterium
TGCTGGAGATCGCCGCACCCGCACCGGGCGCACCACTGACCGCCGGTGAGCCGGTCAGTATTCGCGTGCTCGGCGGCAGCCGGCCTTTTCATTTTCTGGTGGATGGTCGCCCCATTCCGTCCAACCCGGCCTTGAGAAGTGTGCGCTGGACGCCCTCTGTGGCCGGTTTCTATCATCTCAGTATTCTCGACGCCAACGGCAAACTGGTGACGCGGACGTTGCGGGCAGTACCACCTATCAGTGTGGCAAATGTGGAGTGGGGCAACAACACTACCACTGTGCAGAAGTAGAAAGCTCAAAACATCCGCTACCCTCAAACACGAAGTCGATACGCGTTACCGCAGATGTCCTTGCCAGGCATCCCGCAAGGACTGCAAAAAGGCCGTTTCGGTCTCTTCCAGCACCGTCCAGTCCGCGCGGCCGCTGTCCCTATCCAGCTGTTCCACCAAGGTGCCCATGGCCTGATGGTAGGCATGGTGCCACTGATCCAGGGCGTTTCCCTCGGCCCGGCCCAAGCGCCGCAGATGACCGTGGATGGGACAGGTCTGCGCATTGCCCAGTGTCATGGAATCCAGCAAATGGGGGTTTTGCCGGACCATTTTGGATAACACGCTGTGGTTGGCCATCTGGGCGGCATACACTCCCAACAGGGTGCTGGGGTGCGGGTGCTGCACATACCGCTTCTGGAGCCATCTTTGCAGCCGGGCAACCGGCATGGGGCGGGCGATGCCCCGTCCCTGCAGCAGCGGAATATCCAGCGTAATCATGGCATCCAGAACGGCTTCATTCTCGACCCCCTCCACCACCAGATCCACACCCAAACCCTGTGCCAGATCACGCACCGCGAGAACGAAGTGTAAATCCTCCGGACGTTGCGCCAGCATACGCACGAAACCCTGATCCAATTTGATCTCATCGACGGGCAGATCCTTGAGGCGCAGCAAGGACGCATAAGCGCTGCCCACATCGTCCAGGGCCAGACGCACCCCCAACGCCTTGAGTTGCTGCAGCAGCTCCAACGCCGCGTTGCGCTCCAGAAAATCACTGCCTTCCAGGATTTCCAGCATGATACGCGCGGGATTCACACCACTTTGCAGAATGATCTGGCGGATCTGGCGGATGCAGGATTTGTTCAGCGACTGGGGATCTATGTTCACCGAGACCCACAGTTCACGGCCTGGCCCATCCAGGATCTTCAGGTCTTCCAACGCCTGGACCAGCATATGCTGAGTGAGGTGGCACAGGTCGGCGCCACGCAATTGCGGCAGAAACTCACGGGGCGCAAGCATGCGCCCATTGTCTGCCCGCAGGCGGGCCAACGCCTCCATGCCCACGACCGCCATCGCCTGATTATCCCAGACCGGCTGGTAGAGGACGTGAAGCCGTCCATTCGCCAGCAATCGCTGCGCAAGCGGGGAACGACTCATGGCCGCGGCGGTTTCATGCAGCACCCAATAGGCGCTGCGATCCGCCTTGCTGCGCTTGCTTTCGTAAAGCGCTTGATCCGCATCCCGCAACAAACCATCGGGTGTGGCCGTGGTCTTCGCTCCGGGGAAGATACTCACCCCCATACTGACGCCAACCCGGACATTGGTGCCATTCTGCAACATCAGCGGCGAGGTGATCACCGACTCTATTTTGTACAGGATCTGATAAAGATCCTCCTGATTCTGCACGGACTCCAGCAGAATGACAAACTCATCGCCACCGAACCGGCCCACCATGTCATTGCACCGCAGCACCTCGGGCAATCGCTGCCCCAGGGCAGCGAGCACTTCGTCCCCGGCCTCGTGACCAAAGCGGTCATTGATCGGCTTGAAGTCGTCCAGATCCAGCATACAAATGGCGAGAAAACCCCCTTGCCGCTGATGGCGCGCCATGGCCTGTTCCAGTTGCGCCTCCAGAAGGCGGCGGTTGGGCAATCCTGTCAGCGGGTCATAGAAAGCGACCTGTTGGAGCTTTTCCTGCGCCTGTTCGATCTCCTGTTGGTAGCGCTCCTGACGCAGCGCCAGTCCGATACTGTTGGCCACCTGGCTGTAGAGTTGCTGTACGGCGGTCGTAAAATGCCCCGCACGAGCGCTCATGATACCGAGAATGGCCTCGGGATGCCCTCCCTCGTGCGTAAAAATCGGCCACAACATCTTCGCGGCAAGCTGATCCTGCAGACCCGGATACGCGTCGAAGATCGGGTGATACGGTGGCAATGTATCCCGGACGAGGGGCCCCTCGCAGCCACGGTCACGATGCAGAATCTCCCCCAGCAGGGTTTGTTCGGAGGGCCAGCCCAGGACATTCTGCGTATCGGCGAGTTCCAGCAGCGCATGGGCGATTTCAGGCGTCGCCGCTTTCAGATACGTTTCCCGGAGGATCGGCGCCACCGGGTCCGGCAAAACGATGTAAGCGGCCGTCGCCTCCGTTTCTTCCACCAGGATCTGGAGAATCACCGGGAAGATGGCGGCGGACCCCCTCCGGTCGAGCAGATAGCGCTGTAACTGCACGACGGCCGCTTGATAACGGCGCATGGTGGCGTCTTGAGCGGAAAGTTGCGCCAGACTTTCTTTTTCTTCCGCCAGTGATTTTTTTAAAAACAACTCGTCCATGCCATGCCCGATGAGCCGCGAGATTTGCCGCAACAACTCGCAGATTTCCTCGGAAAACATCATGGGTTGGCCACCGATCACCGCGAGGATGGCCCATTGCTCCCCCTGATGGACGATCGGCACGGCGGCGGCCGCGCGCCAGCCGTACTCCAACGCCTGTTCACGCCACAACTGCACCAAGGGATCGGAAAGATAATCCTGCTGCACCACGAGATCCCCGCTGCGCCAAGCCAGATCG
>JAKCBU010000289.1 GCA_021839095.1 Pseudomonadota bacterium
GGCTGGGTACGACATGACGCGGCTCGAAACCCACGACCACCTCGCGCGTGAACGAGCGACGCAACAATTTCTCCACATCCTGTAACTGCTTGTGTTCTTCGCTGCAGACCAGGGATACCGCCTGCCCGCTGTTTCCGGCGCGGCCCGTGCGACCGATGCGATGGACATAATCTTCAGGGACGTGGGGTAGTTCAAAGTTGACCACATGGGGAAGTTCCGTGATATCGATGCCACGGGCGGCAATATCGGTGGCTACCAGCACCCGCACCTTGCCTTCCTTAAACTCCGCGAGCGCTCGGGTGCGTGCGCCCTGACTCTTGTCGCCATGAATGGCCATCGCCTGCACACCGTCCTGAGACAGATGTTTCGCCAGCCGATCCGCACCATGCTTGGTGCGGGTGAAGACCAGCACCTGCCCCCATTGATGGGTTGCGATAAGATGCGCCAGGAGGTCGCGTTTACGGTCCTGATCCACGGCAAAGATCCGCTGGGCGACCGTATCGGCGGTGGCGTTGCGTGCCGCGACCTCGACCCTGACCGGGTCGTTCAGCAGGCCGTCGGCCAATCCGCGGATCTCCGGCGAAAATGTTGCCGAGAACAGCAGGTTTTGACGCTTTTTCGGCAACAGGGCCAGGATACGCCGAATGTCACGAATAAAACCCATGTCGAGCATGCGGTCGGCCTCATCGAGCACCAAGATTTCGACATGGGAGAGGTCGACGCTGCGCTGTTGAACATGGTCCAGCAAACGACCGGGGGTGGCGACCAATACATCCACACCGCGGCGCAGCTTCTGCATCTGGGGGTTGATCTTGACCCCTCCGATGAGCATCAGCGCACGCAAGGAAAGATAGCGTCCGTACAATTGCACGCTCTCCTCCACCTGCGCCGCCAACTCACGGGTGGGGACCAGAATCAGCGCCCGCACACGGGAAGGACCACGCGGAGCGGTATCCATGGTGGCGGAGAGCTGGTGCAGAATGGGCATGGCAAACGCTGCGGTCTTGCCCGTGCCCGTCTGCGCGCCGGCCAACAGATCGACGCCAGACAAAACCACCGGGATGGCCTGTGCCTGAATGGGGGTGGGGGTGGTGTAACCGCGCTCGGCGGCGGCACGCCAAATAGGCTCGGAAAGCCCTAGGGATTCAAAAGAGGACATAAATTTTTACTCCGAAAACACCGGCCTCGCCACAAGGGCGCCAGTCTATGGCAGACGCTTCATCAAGGTGGGAACCCGTGCGACGCGCGTCCTGCAGACTGGAGCCTGACGGCGAGCGTACTCTAACGGAACGCGCGCACAAATGCGAGGGATATTCTCCAGGGACAAACGCGAGATCGGCCAAACCCTCAGTCGGCGTATTCCGCGGTAAGCTCCTCGATGCGACCAAGCCGTTCGGGCGTCAGCTTTGCCAGCACCTCCAGCGCACCCAGGTTCTCCTGAAGCTGCGCGAGGCGGGACGCGCCAAGGATCACGGTGCTTACCTTGGGATTGGAGGCCACCCAGGCGAGCGCCAGTTGAGCCATCGTACAGCGCATTGATCGAGCGATCTCTTCCAGAGCATCCACGGCCGCGTTTTTGCGCTTGTCCAGGAGTTCGCCATGCAGGAAAGACAAATTGCCCATGGCGCCCCGGCTGCCTTCAGGCACACCCCGCCGGTATTTGCCGGTGAGCAGTCCGGACGCGAGGGGACTCCAGGTGGTGAGGCCCAAACCGATGTCCGCATAAAGGCGAGCGTACTCCTGTTCGACCTTGCGCCGATGAAAGAGATGATATTGCGGCTGCTCCATGACCGGTTTGTGCAAATGATGCCGGTCCGCAATCTCCCATGCCGCGCGGATTTCATCGGCGCTCCACTCGCTGGTGCCCCAGTACAGCGCCTTGCCTCGCTCGATGATGTCATGCATGGCCCAGACGGTTTCTTCTATGGGCGTATGGGGATCGGCGCGATGACAGAAAATCAGATCCAGGTGCTCCAGACCGAGGCGTTGCAGGCTGCCGTCGACGGCCTGCATCAGATACTTGCGATTGAGGGTATTCTGGCCGTTGATGTGTGGCTGCTCGGCACCGCCCCGGTCCAGTCCCCAGAAAAATTTACTGGAAATGATGTAATCCAGACGCTTCCAGCCCAGTTGTTTCAGCGCCTGGCCCATGAGGATTTCACTTTCCCCGTTGGCGTACACCTCGGCGTTGTCGAAAAAGTTCACGCCCGCATCCCGCGCCACGGCCATCATCCGGCGCACGCCGGAGATATCCATCTGATTGTGAAAAGTCACCCAGGACCCCAGGGAAAACAGACTGACCTGCAACCCGCTACGGCCGAGGCGGCGATAGGTCATGGGGTATGGTACCGATTCAGACATGTGCTTCACCTCCAAAGTCTCCCGCCATTTCCCGCAACTGCACCGAAAATAGCACATTCGCCTTCACACCCTGAGCGTAAAACAGGCCTGTCGGCAAACGCAACAAGGTAAGGGGCTCCCCCTTTGCACGCTATCCGGCGTTCTGAATCCAGCCACCACCCAGCAGGCGCTCACCCTGATAGCAGACGGCGGCCTGTCCGGGGGTGATGGCGCGCTGCGGCTCGGGAAAGCGGAGGGTCGCCTTGCCATCGGGAAGCAGGCGCAACACGGCGGGCTCTGCGGGAGAACGGTAGCGCAGTTTCACGGTGACGCGGTGTTCTTCGCCGGGGCTTAACGCCGCCAACCAGTTGCACTCGTCCAGGCCGGTCTCACGGCGATAAAGTTCAGCCTCATCGCCGACCACCACCCGGTTCCGGACCGGGTCCAGCGCCAGCACATAACGCGGCTGGCCGCCGCCACCGCC
>JAKCBU010000290.1 GCA_021839095.1 Pseudomonadota bacterium
GCCCACGGCGCCCGGCATCGTGATCCTGCACGGCCTCGGCGCGTCCATGGAGGACCTGGCCGGGATGGCGGACTTCGTGGATCCGGATGGCCGCTTCCGCTGGTTTTTTCCCAATGCGCCGATGCGCCCGGTGCGCCTCCATGCGGGCGGGATGATGCGCGCCTGGTACGATATCCATGGCCTCGACGCCCAATCCAGCGAAGATGCGGAAGGGTTGCGTGATATGGCCGCACGGCTCACCGTGCTGCTGGACCACGCGGCGGATCGTGGCGCGCCGCTCATTCTCGGCGGGTTTTCACAGGGCGGGGCGATGTCCCTGTACAGCGCGCTGCATGCGGGTTACCCCGTGGCGGCGGTGCTGGCGCTCAGCGCCTATCTGCCGCTACGCGCGCAAGTCCCCGGGGCGACGGCCAAATCTCCGCCGATTTTCTGGGCGCACGGACAGCGGGATACCGTGCTGCCGCCGCAGTATATGGATATCGCGGAGCAAATCCTCACGCCGCTCGGTTATTCGGTGGCGCGGCATCGGTATGCCATGGCGCATTCCCTGTGTGAAGAAGAACTCCTGGAGATGCGCGCATTTCTTCGGACCATCACCGATTTACGAGAGGCGGAAGCAACGCGATGAATACGTTATGGATTGGGCAGTTCGTGCATATTGCCGGGGTCGTCATCTGGATCGGCGGCCTCTTTTTCACCACCGTCGTGCTGGCCCCGGTGTTGCAAGCGGAGATCGCCCAGGCGAGTGCGCGCATACCCTTGCTGCACGCGATCCTGCGGCGGTTTTTTCTCTGGGTCTGGATCGCCGGTGCCGCCCTGCTGATCAGCGGCTATACCATGGTGCCCCTGTTCTACGGGGGGTTCGCGGCCCTCAGCGTGCCGATCCAGATGATGATGGGACTGGGCACCCTGATGGTGATGCTGGCGCTGCACGTCTACTTCGCGCCCCTGAAGCGCTTGCGGCGCGCCGTCCGGGATCAGGACTGGAAGGCGGGCGGGCGCGCGCTCGATCAGGTCCGCTTGCTTTCCGGCATCAACCTGCTGTTGTCGCTGGTCGTGATTCTGATGGGCGTCTGGGGGATGACGGGCACCCCCTGGTAGTCGCCGGGCGGGGCGTCCGCTACTCCGGTGTCCCGAAAATCTGCGCCTCCAGACCCCAGCGGGCGGCCAGGGTTTCGGTGGCATTCACCAGTTCCTCGCTGCGGGAAGGGTGATTGACACGGAGTTCGGCCATGTTGCGCAGGACGGTATCGCGGTCGCCGCTGGCGGACAAGAGGTGGATGAGTTCCCCGGCGTCCCTGCCGACAATCTCCCCGCCCAAGAGCGCGCCGCTGTCCATGTCCGCCAGCAGCCGCACGAAACCGGCGCTGTCGTCCTGTCCCAGCGCGCGCGGTGAGGCCGCAAAAGCGGCGAAACCCACGGCGGGCTCGAACCCCTCCTCCTCGGCGGTGGCGTCGTCCCTCCCGATCCGGGCCAGTTCCACGGCGGAGTACACCAGTTCAGGCACCCAGAGGGGATCGCGCTCCCGCTTTTCCGCGCTGAGCAGGTTGTGGATGACCAACTGGGCGTCGCTGAGGGCCTGATTGGCATTCATGAGCGGGCCGACGACGTCGCCGATGGCGTAAATGCCGTGCTGCGCGGTTTCCAGGGTGGCGTCGGTTTGCACAAACCCGCGCGCATCCAGGGCCACGCCGGTATGCTCCAGACCCAGGCCATCGGTAAAGGGGCGCCGCCCGGTGGCCAGCAGGACCCAGTCTCCGTGGACGGACTCCCCCCGCGCGTCGAACACGGTCACCCCGTCCACCCCCACCGTGGCGCGGGCGACTTGGAAACCGGTCCGCGGGTGGATGTCCAGCGCCGCCAGGGCGCCCTTGAGGGTTTCCTTGGCTTGCGGCGAATACAAGGTGCGGGCGAGGGCGGGAGAGTGCGCCAGCCATTCCACCTGCTTGCCGAGCTGGGTGAAGATATAGGCGAACTCCGTGCCGATCACCCCCCCACCCACCAGGATCACCCGATCGCCGCTGGGCACACCCTCGTCATACAGCATGTCGCTGGTCAGGATCTTTCCGGGCACCGGGTCGATCCCCGCGGGGAGCAAGGGTGTCGAACCGGTGGCGATGATGCTATATTCCGTATGGATTTCGTGCCGTCCCTCTTTCCCGTCGATGTCGATGCGCCGCGCGTCCAGGAAGCGGCCGGTCCCCGCATACATCCGCACGCCGAGACGCTTCAGATAATCGACATAGCTGGCGCGCACGGTTTCCACGACGCGGCGCTGATGCCGCCAGGCTTGCGCCATGTCCCCCTTCAAGACCGGCCCCAGCACGCCGCGCTCCCGAAAGTGGCGGCTCTGCTCGATCCACTTGGCCGTTTCGTGCCAATCCTTTTTGGGGACGCAACCGCGGTTCAGGCAGGTGCCCCCCCAGGTCTGCTTCTCGATGATGGCGACTTTCCGGCCGCGCAGGGTCGCCAGAACCGCCGCGCGATAACCGCCCGGACCGCTGCCGACAATGGTGATGTCATAACTGTTTTTGCGCATGGGTATCCTGGATGACTTTGTTGTTTATCAGCGACGATGGCCCCCGGAGACGGCTCATGACTGAACGGCGTGAGACATGGCCCCGATTTACCATTGCCTGATGATAATGCAGTGCTTTCAGCAGGCTGGAGGAATAAGTAAAGCTGGTATGCGCGTCGCTGGTTCTTTCCGCCGGTGAGGGCATCGTCCACTCCTGGGAATACGTCGGGTAAAGGCGACAATATTCGACAAAACACGATTAAAAACGTAATGATAACAAGATCGGAA
>JAKCBU010000291.1 GCA_021839095.1 Pseudomonadota bacterium
GCAGATCGATACGGCGCGATGGCCTTTTCTGGCGGATCATCGGGTGGGAGACGGGATAGTCTTTCCCGGAGCGGGTTACGTGGAGTTGCTGCTGGCGGCGGCGCGCGAGCGCTTTGCGACTTCCGCGCATCTCGTCATCGAGGATCTGGAAATCGTGGCGCCGCTGCTCATCGATGGCGATGACAGCAAGGTGCTGCGCGTCAGCGTGGACGAGGAGGGGGGGGCGACGATTCAAGCGCGTCCGTTGTTGCAGGAGGGCTGGACGCTCCACGGCAAAGGGCGGATTCGCCAGGGCAGTGCCGGCGCAGGAATGGATACGCTCCAGGAACTCCCGGTGCCACCCTCCCGGCTCCCGGATTTTGACGCGGCGCAGCACTATCGCCTGGCGGATATCGCTGGTCTCCACTACGGTCCGGGGTTTCAGTCGGTACAGGCGGGATGGCTGCAAGAGGACGGCGTGCTGGCGCGATTGGCGCTGCCGGCGCCGGCGGATGCCGCGGATTATTTGTTGCATCCCGCATTGCTCGATGGGGCATTGCAGCTTTTTGTGAATCTGCTGGCTGCCGAGGCTGGCTGGGGTTTTGTGCCGGTGCGTATCGAGCGGCTGAGTCTGCGGGCGGCGGCGGAGGGAATACTCTGGGCGTCCGTACGACTGCTGCGCCGCTCGCCACAGTCCCTGTTGGCGGATGCGACCCTGACCGATGGACAAGGCAGGGTGGTGGTACGATGTGAGGGGGTGCGCCTGCGCCGGGTGCGCCTGCGGCGCAGCGACGCCGAGCGTCTGCGCTATTTGCACAGCAGGCTGACGCCGGTACCGTTGGTGGGGGGTGCCGACGCGCGGATTCCGCTCGATCTGGCGGCTCTACACACGCTATTGACCGATGCGCTGGCGGATAGCGCCGTGGCCAGGCGTTATGTCGAGGAGTTTTCGCCACTGGTGGAGGGGCTGCTGCAAGCCTATGGGGCGAAATCCGCGACAGAGGGGGACGAGGAGGTTGCGGCGGCGGATATCTGGCAGACCCTGCTGCAGGATTATCCGGAGTTTTTCCCAATCACCCTGCAGGTCGGGCGCTGGGGCTTGCATCAGTCCGGTGGCGGAGAGTCGGGCGCATGGCCCCGGATCGCGACGGCCGCTTATCCGGCCATTCTCCAGACCCTGACCCCGCCGATGCTGGCCGGATTGCGTGCGATGGTCGCCGCGTTGCGGGTGGCGTTATCCGCTGGCCAGCGCCTGGGACTACTGGAGATCAGCCATTCGGTGGCGGAGTGGTTGCCGACGCTCGCGGCGGACGTGGGGGGAGATGTCCGCTGCGCACTCTATCAGGCAGGGTTGAATGACGCCGAGGCATCGTCGACGGCGCCGTGGACGACCCTCCATCTGCGGGACGAAAACCGGCCTGTGGTGCATCTGGCATGGTTGCGTCTGGATGTGGCCGATAAGGATGTGCAGTTGCAAATGCTGGAATGCGCCGTGGACTGCGTGGCCGCGGAGGGCGTCTTGCTGGTACAGGGGGTGCATCCGGAACCCTGGTGGCGGACGGTGGATGCGTCCGGTCCGTCTCTGATGGGTATGGCGGAGTGCCGACAGTGGCTGGAGGATCGTGGTTTCACCGGATGCATGGTCTTGGGTGCGGAAGGGGACGGTCCGGGTGCATACGCCTTGTTGCTGCGTAAAACGGCATCGGTGGAGGCGGTGCCGGAAAGCCGTTCCACGGCCGGATGCTGGTTGCTGGTGGGCACGCCGGGAACGGAGCACGTGCCGGGGGTGGCGATGCTGCGGACGGCGCTGACGGCGGCTGGCGCTGAGTGCCATTTCATTGCCGCCGACTCTGAAGCCGCACTGACGGCTGCTCTGACCGAAAAAGCGGGGGACAAGCATTGGGCGGGGGTGATCTATCTGGAACGGCCTGCGCTGATGACTCCTTTCTCGCCGGCGATGCTGTCGCGATCCTGTCAGATCCTCCGCGCTTTGGGCTTATGGGGCGTGAGTCAGGCGGATGTGGCGCCCGTCTTTGTGCTGACGGCGGGTGGTGTCCGCGCGACCTGTCCGCTGGCCGATGAACAGTCGGCCGATTTGTCGGCGCTGAATGCGGCGGGGCTCTGCGGCTTTGCCCGCAGCCTGCAGAACGAGTGGCCGGAATGGGCACTGCGCCTGATCGACTGGGGGACGGCGACGCCCACGGCGGCGGTGGTGGCGGCCGTCGTCGGTGCGCTGCTCGATCCCGATGCGGAGACTGAGCTGGTCTTTGATACCGAGGGCCGGCGTTATGCCCCACGGGTACAAGAACTGACCTCGCCAGCGGTGGCAGGCGCGACGCAGGCCTCTTCCCGCCGGCAATTGGGTTTTTCGCTGCCTGGCCAGCTACGCAATCTGCAATGGGCTGATCATCCACGCCCGGTCCTTGCTGACGATGCCGTAGAGGTGGCCGTGGCCGCGGCGGGGCTCAATTTCCGCGATGTGATGTACGCCTTGGGCATGCTTTCCGATGAAGCCCTCGAAAACGGTTTCTCCGGCCCCGGTCTGGGGCTCGAGTTCGCCGGGCGGGTCGTCGCAGTGGGGCGGCGGGTGACCCGCTGGGCACCGGGGGATGCGGTACTCGGCTTTGCCCCCGCCAGTTTCAGTACCCATGTGCAGACATCGGAAATGGCCATCGCCGCATTGCCACCGGGCATGGACATGGCGGCGGCGGCGACGATTCCGACGGTGTTCTTCACCGCCTGGTACGCATTATGCGAACTGGCGCGGCTGGAGGCTGGTGAACGCGTATTGATCCATGGCGGCGCCGGCGGTGTGGGTATAGAT
>JAKCBU010000292.1:0-1126 GCA_021839095.1 Pseudomonadota bacterium
CAACGCTTTGCCGGTACGGGCGAGTGGCAGGTGCGGCTGGACGCTGTGGATGGCAGCCGTTTTACCGTGCTGGAGCAGGGCGTCGAGCGCGGGCAAGTCGGTTGGGAGATGGCCGGGGCCTTCAATGCCGAGAATGCACTGGCGGCTTTGCTGGCGGCGCGGCATGCCGGGGTGCCGCTGGCGGTCGGATGTGCAGCATTGCGCAGCTTTCAGGGGGTGCGGCGACGCCTGGAGCTGCGCGGGCTGGCTGGCGGCGTCGCGGTGTATGACGACTTTGCCCATCACCCCACGGCCATCGCTGCCACCATCACGGCCCTGCGCGGGCGGATGGCGGGGACGGGGCGTCTGATTGCCGTGCTGGAACCACGCTCCAATACCATGAAGATGGGGGTGCACCGGCAGACGCTGGGACCAAGTTTGCAAGGCGCGGATCAAGCGTTTGTCTATGCTCCGGCGGATCTGGGTTGGGATGTGGCGGCCGCCCTGGATTCCGCCGCGCAGGTTCACGTCGATATGGACGCGCTCTTGCGGGCGCTGGACGCAGAATTGCGCCCGGGGGATCATGTGCTCATCATGAGCAACGGTGCCTTCGGCGGGATTCACGGACGCCTGCTCGAACGTCTCGCCCGCCGGGATCTACCGGCAGGGTCGTAATCCCGGATTCCATCCGGGTCAAGGAGCGGTAATGGAAGATCGGCGACGACAGGATCGGGTTTGTGTGGCGATTAGCGGCGCTTCCGGTGCCGCTTATGGGTTGCGGCTGGTGGAGGTGCTACTGACTGCCGGGGTGCGGGTCTATCTGCTGATATCGGACGCGGCGCGGGTGGTTTGCCGTGAGGAGTTGAGTCTGGAGCTCCCGGATACGGCTGAGGCGGTGACCCGTTTTCTCAATGAACGGTTCGGCGCCGATCCGGACCTGTTATCGGTTTATGCCCAGGATGACTGGCTGTCTCCTGTGGCTTCCGGCTCTAATGCGGCTCAGGCCATGGTGGTCTGTCCTTGTTCCGGGGGGACACTGGCCGCCATTGCCCACGGGCTGTCCGAGAATCTGATCGAGCGCGCCGCCGATGTGATGCTGAAAGAAGGCCTGAAACTCATTCTGGTGCCCCGCGAAAGCCCCGTCTCG
>JAKCBU010000292.1:1136-2797 GCA_021839095.1 Pseudomonadota bacterium
CACAGATGGGGGTACGCATTCTGCCGGCGAGCCCCGGTTTTTACCACCACCCCCAAAAAATCGAAGATTTGGTGGATTTCATCGTGGCGCGGATTCTGGACCAACTGGGGTTGCCGAACCGGATTGTGCAGCGCTGGGGAGAGTAGGGCATTTTTCTGCAGCGCGGAGGCTGGTCAGCAGGCGTTCGCCTCGTTCCCCATGGAAGAATGCACGGATGTAGGGGAAGTCCACCTGTTGAACCTCGGTCAGTGAACCGACCGTCAGCACCTTGCCGTCGGCCAGCACCGCGACACGATCAGCGGTGGCGGCGAGACTGTCCAGGTCGTGACTGACCATGACCACGGTAAAGCCGATATCGCCGTGGACCTGCCGGAGCAGGGCGTCAAATTCCGCGGCGGCGATAGGGTCGAGTCCAGAAGTGGGTTCGTCGAGAAAGAGAATCTCCGCCTCCATGGCCAGAGCGCGGGCGAGGGCGACCCGTTTGACCATTCCTCCCGACAACTCCGCCGGCAGTTTCCAGGCGTCGCTGGGCTTCAGGCCCACCATTTGCAACTTCAGAGCCACCAGATCGCTGATTTCGGAACGGCTGAGATGTCCCCATTCCAGTAGCGGAAAGGCGATGTTTTCATAAACCGTCAGGGCGCTGAACAGGGCGCCCTGCTGAAAGAGCACTCCCCAGCGCTGGCGCAGGGCAATCAGTTCGCGCAGATTAAGCGTTTGCGGATTTTCGCCAAGAATGGTCATCCGTCCTTCAGCGATGGGGACGAGGCCCATCATGGCGCGCAGCAGCGTGGTCTTACCGGTGCCGCTGCCGCCGACGATGGCGAGTATCTCCCCGCACCGAACGGTCAGATCGAGGTGCCGCTGAATCCAGTGGGTTCCAAACCGGGTGGCGATATCGGTCAGGACAATGGCGTCGGAGCGGACCATCAGTTGGCGATTCCCGTATTGGCAAAGATCAGGGCAAGAATGGCATCAATAAGAATCACCACGGTGATGGACATGACTACCGAGTTGGTGGTTTCCCGGCTCAGGCTGGTGGTGTTGGGCTTTACCTTGAGGCCATGAAAGCCCGCGATCCACGCAATGAGGATGCCGAAGATGGCTCCTTTGACAACGCCCAGCCACAAATTGAAACTGGGGACTACGACGGGCATTTGTTCGATAAAGAAACGGTTGCTGATGCCGAGCTCCACTTTGGCCACGAGCATGGCTCCGTATAGTCCGACCATGTCGGTCCACAGGACGAGCAGTGGCATCACCAGCGCCAGACCAATGACCTTGGGCAAAATCAGACGGCGGATCGGGGGGATACCGAAAGTGCGCAGGGCATCCAGTTCTTCGGTTACGCACATGCCGCCGATTTGCGCGGTGAACGCCGAGCCGGAACGCCCCGAGAGAATGATGGCGGTGATCAGCGGCCCGAACTCGCGCAGTATGCTCAGGCCGGCAATGTTGATGATGTAAATGTTGGCGCCGTATTGGGCGAGCGTCGAGGCCGACTGAAAGGAAATCACCACGCCGATGAGGAAGCCGATCAGGGTGAGGATGGGTAGTGAGTTCGGCCCGGTATTGACGATGGTGGCGGAGATTTCGCGCCAGGGAAAGCTTCGCGGGTGGCGCAGGCCACGCCCGAACTCCAGCAGCAGAGCGCCCAGGAG
>JAKCBU010000293.1 GCA_021839095.1 Pseudomonadota bacterium
TGAATGAGGCCGCTAATACGGCGAAACGGGGGAAGAATACGCCCCAGGAGCTCTGCCTTGTGTAACCAGCCAAGCACTCGGCTGGCCCGTAGTGGATCGACGATGGCCTGCAAAAACGTCGCGCGGAAACCGATATCGCTGAACAACTGCGGATTCCACAGTGGCTGTTGGCGCCGTGCCGCGTGTAATGCCTGCGCGGATAGTTCTTGGTCCGTGCTGGCGCATTGCGTCCAATGCCGCAGCAGGGCGCTGGGCGATTCAGCCGGCTCGACGACATGGTTGTGGATCGTGCCGGTGGCGAGAAATTCGGCAATTTCTTCTTCCGCCACCGCAGCCAAGCCCTGAATCAGGGCAAAGGACTGATAGAGGCGCTGCATCAGGCGCTCGGCGGCGCTGCGGTTACGCCCACTGCGAAAGCCCAGATCGCCCGCAATGCTCTCTTGCAATTCCAGGCGTAGGCGGTCTTCCGCACGACCACTCCGCTGATGGAGCGCCACCCGCACGCTGGCGAGGAAGCCCTCTGCGGCGCGCAAACGACGCAAGTCGGCTGCGTCCAGAATTCCAACCTGAGCAAGGACTGCAAGTTCGGGCCGGTGCCAAATCTGACCCGCTAGCCACAGGAGCTGATGTACGTCCCGCAACCCTCCGGGGCCATCCTTGATTTGCGGTTCCAGATGATACGCAGTGTCACGAAAACGGCGATGGCGCGCGTCCTGTTCTGCAACCTTGGCGGCAAAAAAGGCATTGATGGACCACGGCGGATGTTCTTGCAGTTGTTGTTGCAGCTCACGCCAGAGCGCTTGGTCGCCGGCCACGAGTCGTCGCTCCAACAGCGTTGTCGCAATACTCAGATCGCCCCGTGCAACCTCCAGTGTTTCCGCCACCGTGCGCAGAGACGCCCCCACCTGCTGTCCTTGATCCCAGAGCGCAGTCAGAAAGCGGGTAACGAAATCATCGGCGGCGCAGTCTGGCTGGCGCAATAGCAGCAAGTCGAGGTCGGAAAAGGGAAATAACATCCCGCGACCGTAGCCGCCCACGGCAATGAGGGCGAGACCCGCGGGAGGCGCGAATTGCTGCCAAAGGGCACGGAGATAGCGATCCATGCCCTTGGCGAATTGACGCAGACGCTGCGTTGGGCTTCCCAGATTCGGAAAGGGCGGCCGCAGGACCTCCGCGCTGGCTGGAGAGAGCGCAGATAGTATCGCGGAGGGTGATCCCGCACTCCTCAGAGTGGATCTCCGGGCAGTTGGGTGAGGACCTCATAGCCGGTATCCGTTACCAAGACCGTATGCTCCCATTGTGCCGATGGGCTGTGGTCTTTGGTCACGATGGTCCAGCCATCCGGAAGGGCCTTGATATGGCGTTTACCCGCATTGATCATCGGTTCGATGGTAAACGTCTGCCCAGCGACCAGGCTTTGGCCGGCGCCAGGCTCACCATAATGCAGAATCTGCGGCTCATCGTGGAACTTGCGCCCGATACCGTGACCGCAGAACTCCCGGACCACAGAACAGTGCTGCGCCTCGGCATAGCTCTGAATAGCATGGCCGATGTCGCCCAGGGTGGCGCCAGGGCGGACGACCTCAATGCCGCGGATCATGCTTTCGTGCGCTACTTCCACGACCCGCCGCGCCTTGAGGGGCACATCACCCACCAGAAACATCTTACTGCTGTCGCCATGAAAACCGTCTTTGATAACGGTTACGTCGATGTTGAGGATATCCCCCTCCTTTACGATCCGGTCCCCCGGAATTCCATGACAGATCACATGGTTGACGGAAATGCAGACCGATTTGGGGAAGGGGGGATATTCGGGGCTGGGTTGATAGTTGAGGGGCGCAGGAATGCCTTGCAGCTCGTCGACGATATACTCATGGCAGATGCGATCGAGCTCTCCGGTGCTGATTCCTGCACGAACATGACCGGCGATCATCTTCAGGACCATGGCGGTGAGCTGTCCTGCCACACGCATCTTCTCGATCTCTTCGGCGTTGTGGATGACGACGGGGGGGCGGGCTTGGGCTCGGCGTAACATCAGGACTCCTTCCGCGGATAAATCAAAAGAGTAAGGGTTCCGCGTTGCTGATCTCTATACTATCAGGCCTGACCCGGCTGCGGTAGGCAAGGATTTCGATACCCAGGTCTCGCCCACGACGCAGGGCGGTGCCATATTCGGGGTCGATTGTGTCAGCGGGGGCGAAACCTCGGCCATCTTCACGGCCCAGCAAAAAGAGCATGACCGCGCGGTGTCCGTGCCGGAGCTCCTGTTCCAAGGCGTGCAGATGCCGCAGGGCGCGGGTGCTGCGGGCGTCGGGAAAACGGAGCACCCCGTCCTCATCCAGTAGGGTGCAGGACTTCACCTCCAAAAATACCTGACCACGATCTGGGTCGTTCAGATGGAAATCCACCCGCTCTCGCATGCCATACGACACCTCTTTGCGCAGGGTGGCGTAGCCTCGCAGTTCGGCGATTTGCTGCTCCTGCAGCGCTTCGGCCACCACCGCGTTGGGGCGCTGGGTATTGATCGTCACCCAACTGGCGCCACTCCAATACAGCTCCCAGGTCCAGGGCAGCTTCCGTTTGCCCTCGCCATGCCAGGACAGCAGAACGGCTTGGCCAGGTTCGGCACAACTGCGCATGCTGCCGGGATTCGGGCAGTGCACCTGCACGATTTCGCCAGACGCAAGCTCGCAATCGGCCAAAAAGCGTTGATATCGACGCAACAGGCGCGCCGGGGTTAGCGGAGGTAATTTCATGGCTCCGCAGTCTGCAGGTGACTGCGCA